>NZ_JBFUIB010000408.1:0-3390 GCF_056402095.1 Peribacillus sp. P4_C12 | reverse complement strand
GCCGTAACTTAGCACGTAAGGTTGCCAAAACCTTCTATGAAGAGCGGGAAAAATTAGGCTTCCCGATTCTGAAAGTGAAAGGGGAGAATACAAATGAGCAAGCGTGATTTGTTATTGGAAATTGGATTGGAAGAGATGCCGGCTCGTTTTGTGACAGCGTCTATGAAACAGTTGTCAGATAAAGTACAGAAATGGCTTAAGGAAAAAGCAATTGAATTCGGAGCGGTTGAAGCTTTTTCCACACCAAGACGTTTGGCCATATTGGTAAAAGACGTTTCAGAATCACAAAAAGATATCGAAGAAGAAGCAAAAGGACCAGCTAAAAAAATTGCTTTGGACAGTGAAGGAAACTGGTCTAAAGCAGCATTGGGGTTTGTTAGAGGCCAAGGGATGACCGCCGAGGATATTTATTTTAAAGAACTTAAGGGTATTGAATATGCCCATGTAAATAAATTCATTAAAGGACAACCGACTTCCCAGCTTTTATCTGAGTTACAGGAAATTATCAGCGGGATGACGTTCCCGAAAAATATGCGTTGGGCCAACCAAGACCTTCGTTTCGTCCGTCCGATTAAATGGCTGATTGCATTATTCGGCAACGAAGTAGTGCCATTTTCCATAGCTGATGTTGAAACTGGCCGTGAAACAAAGGGACATCGCTTCTTAGGAGAAGTTTCAATGATAGAGGCTCCTGAACAGTACGAAGCAACGTTAAGAGACCAGTTTGTCATGGCTAATCCAGATAAACGTCGTAGTGTTATTTTAGAACAGATTAAAAGTCTTGAGCAGGAAAAAGGCTGGATTATCCCAGTTGATGAAGATCTGCTTGAAGAAGTCAATAATTTGGTGGAGTACCCAACGGTGTTATTTGGCCACTTTGAAGAAGAATTCCTTGAACTTCCAGCTGAAGTTTTGATCACTTCAATGAAGGAGCACCAACGTTATTTCCCAGTTAAAGATCAAGACGGTAAGTTACTCGCATTCTTTGTAACCGTTCGTAATGGAGATGACCGTCATCTAGAAAAGGTATCTAAAGGAAATGAAAAAGTGTTGCGTGCCCGTTTATCGGATGCGGCATTCTTCTTTAAAGAAGATCAGAAAAAAGAGATAGCAGATGCTTTGAAAAAACTCGACAGCATCGTTTATCATGAAGAAATAGGTACCTTAGCTGAGAAAACAGCCCGTGTAACAGCGGTAACAGGCGTTCTGGCAGATGCTTTGAATTTAAAGGCAGAAAAGGATCTGGCGCTTCGTGCAGCTGAAATTGCTAAATTTGATTTAGTCAGTCATATGGTTTATGAATTCCCCGAATTACAAGGGTATATGGGTGAGAAGTATGCGCTCCTAAAAGGAGAAGCAAAAGAAGTAGCGGCTGCAATCAATGAACACTACATGCCAAGACATGCGGATGACAATGTTCCGCCTTCTGTTATTGGAGCAGTTGTAAGTATAGCCGAAAAAATTGATACTCTCGCATCATTCTTTGCTATTGGCGTCATTCCAACCGGCTCCCAGGATCCATACGCATTGAGAAGACAGGCAAGTGGTGTTGTTCAAATTTTAGCGGAGAAAAAATGGAATATCTCTTTAGAAGAGCTTATTACTCTAGGACTTAAAGGACTTGAATCAAAAGGTCTTCTAAAACGCGATTTAGAGGAAGTAAAAGCAGACATGTTTACCTTCTTTAAAGCGCGGGTAAAACATTTACTTCAAGAACAGCAGATTCGTTATGATTTAATTGATGCCGTTCTGATCGACGAGATTGGGTTTATACACTCTTTAGTAGAACGTGCTCATGTATTGGACGCGAAAAAAGATGAAGCAGGCTTTAAAGAAAGCCTCGAAGCATTAAGTCGTGTTATGAATATTGCTGTAAAGTGTGACCATAAAGTGACAGTTGACCCGAATGCTTTTGAAAATGAGCAGGAAAAAGCGCTTTATGAAAAATATCAAACAGTAGCATTGCGATATGCTGAATCTAAAAAAGAGAAAGAGCGTTTTGAACATCTTATCTCGCTTCAATCGGAAATAGAATCATATTTCGAGAATACAATGGTCATGGCAGATGATGAAGCAATCCGTAATAACCGCTTATCCCTAATGAAAGAAATTAGCGATTTAGTTTCAGGCTTTGCGGCTATGAATAAAATTATCCTTTCATAATTGAAAGGATTCATCGAAATCGGAGACACTTTATATAAAGGTTTCCGATTTCTTAAAATATTAAATGGTCAATAAATAGGACAAACCTGCTTTTATTAAATAATATAGTATATAATTGTTAGATGAATAACTTTTGTTACTTTTCTCTGCGAAAGCAGTGGGGTGGTGATTATAATCCAATTGAATAAGCGTCAGGAGCATATTTTACAAATTGTTAAAGAGAATGGACCGATTACAGGTGAACATATTGCCGATAGACTGAGCCTTACAAGAGCGACGCTTCGTCCCGATCTTGCTATCTTAACGATGGCAGGCTTTCTTGATGCGAGGCCGCGTGTCGGGTATTTTTATACAGGCAGGTCAGGAACACAGCTTTTGACAGATAGTTTGAACCATCTTTATGTACGAGACTATCAATCGATCCCTGTCGTTGTTGATGAAGGCATTTCCGTATATGATGCAATCGTCATGATGTTTTTAGAAGATGTCGGTACCATGTTTGTTGTCGATAAGCATGCTCTGCTAGTTGGTGTCTTATCAAGGAAAGACTTGTTGCGTGCAAGTATAGGTAAGCAAGAACTTAACTCCATTCCAGTCAATATTATTATGACTAGGATGCCCAATATTACAATGTGTTCAAAAGAAGACTTAATGATTGATGTTGCCAAAAAATTGATTGATAAACAAATCGACTCATTACCGGTCGTCAAAGAAACAGAAAAAGGCTATGAAGTAATCGGAAGAATTACAAAAACCAATATAACAAAAGCATTCGTAGCTTTAGCTGATGAAGGCTATTAGGGGGCTTGCAAAAGGAATGACGGAGAATATGAACGGTTCTATTATATATGTTGTATCGGATTCAGTGGGGGAAACAGCGGAATTGGTTACAAAAGCAGCTGCAAGCCAGTTCTCGGGATCTGCTTTTTCCATAAAACGGATTCCGTATATTGAAGATGAACAAAACGTGGATGAAGTAATTTCACTGGCAAAATTAGATGGAGCGATCATTGCCTATACCCTTGTTAAGCCAACTATTAGAGCTTACATGAAAGCACAGGTCGAAAAAGAAAATCTGTCTGCTTATGACATTTTAGGGCCGCTCATGGACATCCTTCAGGAAAGAGCGCCAAAAGGACCGCTTAATGAACCTGGTCTCGTTAGAAAGCTTGATGATGATTATTTCAAGCGAGTCGAAGCCATTGAATTTGCGGTAAAATATGATGA
>NZ_JBFUIB010000407.1:0-3395 GCF_056402095.1 Peribacillus sp. P4_C12 | reverse complement strand
CTACCCTAAGGCTGAAGAATACGGTATGGGTTCGATTCGGGTCTGTAACAGCGGGAGTGCACCGATGCCGATGGAACTGCTTCGTGAGTTTGAACGARAATCAGGGGCGAAAATAATGGAAGGCTATGGTCTTTCGGAAGCTTCCCCAACAACGCATTGTAACCCTATATTTGCTGAAAGAAAGCCCGGTAGTGTCGGGATTGGTTTCCCTTCCACTGATTATAAAGTGGTGGACCTAGGAGACGGAACAAAGGAAGTAGCTACGGGTGAAATGGGAGAGTTAATTATTAAAGGACCGCAAGTGATGAAAGGTTATTGGAATATGCCTGAGGAAACGGCGGTGACTCTGAAGGATGGCTGGCTTTATACAGGTGATATTGCCAAGGTTGATGAAGGCGGGTATCTCTATATTGTCGACAGGAAAAAAGATTTGATTATTGCAAGTGGTTATAATATTTATCCGCGTGATGTAGAAGAAGTGCTTTATGAACATCCAGCTGTTCAGGAAGCGGTTGTGATCGGAGTTCCGGATACCTATAGAGGAGAGTCCGTTAAAGCAGTGCTTGTTCTTAAAAGTAATCAGAAGGCAAGCGAACAGGAAATCATCGATTATTGCCGTGCAAACCTATCGGCCTATAAGGTCCCGCAACTTGTAGAATTTCGTGAAGAGCTTCCGAAAACAAATGTCGGAAAGATTTTAAGGCGATCTTTAAGAGAAGAATTTTCTAAAAAATAATCTGGCTTGATAATACGAAAGCGTATGATATCAATTCACCTGAAATTTTAAACAGAATGCGAGGATGCTTACATGAAAGAAAAAATGACAGAAAATAGCATACGTTTATTCGAAAAGAAGGGCTTTAGTGAGACATCTATTCAGGATATTGTTGAATCGATTGGTGTGACGAAGGGAACGTTTTATTATTACTTTACGAGCAAAGAACAGTTGCTTATGGATATTCATCTGGCTTACATAGATGAGCTCCTAAATGAGCAGGAAAAAATCATTCAGATTCTTGAAAAAAGCTGCAAAGATAAGCTTTTCGAAATGGTTTATATGCTTTTAAAGAGTATCAAAACAAAAAAATCAAGCGCTACGGTCTTTTTTCGTGAAATGAAAAATCTAAGTAAAGAAAAACTGGCTCAGATCCTTCCTAAGCGTGATGAATTCCGTAATAGAATTGAGCAGTTGCTTAAAGAAGGTATCGAGAGCGGAGAGTTTCGCTCCAATCTCGATACTTCTATCATCTCGTTTGCGATTTTGGGTGTGGCCAATTGGAGCTATCATTGGTTTGATCCAGATGGGGAAAAAACAGATCAGGAAGTGGCAAGGATTTTTATGGGAATGATTTTACAGGGAATTGAAGCAGGAAGATAAATTACATACTAACTAGTTAGTAGAAGGGAGAATGACGTTATGCCGAACAAACAAATTAATTCTATAACCGTAATTGGAGCCGGCCAGATGGGGCATCAGATTGCGATGCTTGCAGCACTTGGAGGATTCGAGACAGTTCTCCAGGATGTTCAAGAAAATGCTTTAATAACAGCTAAGGAAAAATTGGAAGATATTTTGGCTAAGTGGGTCCAAAAAGGAAAATTGACTGAAGATCGTAAACTGGCAGCCTTCAGTCGTCTTCAATATACTACCAATTTGGAAAAGGCGGCAAGCCGGGCGGATCTTATCATCGAAGCGATTGTAGAAAAACTTGATGTGAAACAGGAAGTCTTCGCCAAACTAGAGGAGTTGGCACCAGCAGAAACAATTTTTGCGACTAATAGTTCAACTATCGTCAATAGTCTCCTTTCGGGTGTGACAAATCGACCAGATAAGTTTATTAATATGCATTTCTTTTTTCCACCTTTAGTAATGGATTGTGTTGAAGTTGTCATGAGTGATCAAACATCTGAAGAAACAGCAAAGCTTGCAATGGAAGTAACTCAGAAAATGAACAGGACAGGCATTTTATTACGGAAAGAAATATCAGGTTTTGTTGCCAATCGAATTTTAGGTGCACTACAGCGTGAAGCCTTATTTCTGTATGAAGAAGGAATCGTTGATTACAAGGATATCGATTTAATTTGTCGAAAAGCATTAAGCCATCCAATCGGCCCGTTTGAACTGATGGACTTATCAGGTATTGATGTAAGTTATTTCGTCATGAAACAGCAATATGACGAAACTGGAAATCCTGAAGATAAACCAAATGTTTGTATTGAAGAAAAGGTGAAACAAGGACATCTAGGACGGAAAACAGGTAAGGGCTGGTATGACTATCCAAACAAAGGAGTGAAAAAATGAGAAATTTAGTGAGAGTGGAAAAGGAAAATAAGCTTGCTATTGTAACCATTGATAATCCTCCATTAAACGTAATCAGTAAAAATGTATTTAAGGGTTTGTTGGAAGTATTTACTGAGCTTGAAGAAGATAATGAAACGGTAGCAGTACTCATTACTGGTGCAGGCGATATTGCATTTGCTGCAGGTGCGGATATAAAAGAATTTCCACAAATGATGGGAAATCCGAATATGAAAGAAACTGTAAAGGAAAGTCATGCAATCTTAAATAAAATTGATACTTTTCCTAAACCGACGATTGCTGTCTTAAACGGTATGACTTTAGGAGGCGGATGCGAACTAGCTCTGGCCTGCGATTTGCGGGTAGCCGAAGCACAGGTGCAAATCGGCCTGCCGGAAGTGAAATTAGGCTTATTTCCAGGAGCTGGGGGTACACAGCGTTTGTCTAGACTTGTTGGGAATGCAAAAGCAAAGGAAATTATTTTTACCGGTGATTCACTTAATGCAAAAGAAGCAGAAAAGATAGGGCTCGTCAATAAAGTCGTCGAGCAGGGATGCGGGTTAACAGAGGCAAAAAATTTAGCCTCACGAATGACGAGACATTCACTTCAGGCGCTTTCGAGAATTAAAAAGGCTATAAATGAAGGAAGCGAATCGACACTTGAACAAGGATTAGAGATTGAAACAAATCTTTTTGAAGAAATCTTCCAAACTGAAGATGTGAAAGAAGGAGTTTCAGCATTCTTAGATAAGCGGAAACCTGCTTTCTTACATCGATAAAACAAGGAGGGACATAATGCGTGAATTAAAAGTTAACGTCCGCTTTTCAGAAACGGATGCCTTGGGCCATATCAATAACACAAGTTATTTTATTTACCTCGAAGAAGCCCGTATGAAATTTTTTGAAGCGTTGGGATTAGCAACAAATGTCGAAAAGTGGAACTTTTTGCTTGCTTCCACAAAATGCGATTTTATTTCTCAGGGGTATTTTAACCAGCTTTTAACTATTCGAACATATTTGACAAAGGTAGGGACGAAAAGCTGTGAAATGGTCCATGACATCTATTGTTCACAAACTGGAGAGGCCATTGCAAAGG
>NZ_JBFUIB010000406.1:0-3410 GCF_056402095.1 Peribacillus sp. P4_C12 | reverse complement strand
GCTGCTGATCAGCTCCTGATAATGAAGTAAAGTACCCGTTACTTGAATTAGAAATTTAATTAGCTTTTCTTGGTCCGCTTAAAATATAAATATCCTAAAACACCTAAAATTATACCTCCGAAAACAATAACTTAAAATATAATATCCCCTATAAACATAACCTGTTCCTCCTATGCTAAAAAACATTTTCCTAAATCTGTATACGTGATTTTTCCTAAAAAGGTTTCAACTGATAGTTTAATTCTAAAAGTCTCATTAAACTAAACTGCCCCGTTAGCCCCATAAGAAAAGAGCTGATCGCAAAGCTCTTTAATTCTTGCATCTGAGGGTTGAATAAAAATTGGGCTTATATGTGTTTTTTTAATCTCTTTTCCATCAGTTCTGCCATTTGTTTCGAATTTGGATTTCCTTCATTTTGTAATTTATCAATGATGTTAATATAATCCGTTTCATTTCGGTTCTGACTTAATTTATCAGCAGCCTGAATTTCTCCCACCTTAATCTTAAAACCAACTATACCTTTCAGTTCACTTTCTAAAAGATGAGGAGAAAGTTTATCCCATAAAACAGGATTTTCACGATTTTCTTCATATTTTTCCAGCATTATTGTGAACTCTTCTATTAATTCATCTTTCTCTAAAATGCTTGCATTACCATATACATGGACGGCTTGATAATTCCATGTTGGAACTTCTTCATGCCCATACCAAGAAGAAGAAATGTAAGCATTCGATCCCTGAAACATTACAAGCACATCTTCACAGGTTTCAAATGTTTTCCACTGAGGATTTCCATAAGCCATATGCCCAGTAATATAGTAATCATCACCCTTTTTATTTAACCCCAAAGGCAAATGAGTGGCAATTGGTTTCCCTTGTTCTGTTGTGACAATCGTGCCAAAAGAGTTTTTTTGAACAAAACCCCAAATTTCATCAACATTTTTGACCTTATAATATTTTGGAATATACATAATAATCCACCTTTCAAAAAAAGTTATATGAGTGTTTTGGTCATTATAAAGTCCATTTGTCCTTCATCACCCATATAAAAAGAGTGGGCTCCAGTTTGAACAAACCCCAGTTTCTTATAAAAAGCAATAGCATTTTCATTTTTTTCCCATACGCCTAGCCAGATTTTCTTTTTATTACGTTCCATCGCAATTTCCATAGCTTTATTTAGCAGATATTTACCAAGCCCATGTTTTTGAAATTTTTTCTTTATATAAATCCTTTCGATTTCAAGTGATTCAGCACCCATTTCTTCAGACTGAGCTTCATTGGTATTGACCTTTAAATATCCAGCGACTTCATTATTAAAATAAACAATAAAGAATTGCGAAGAAATATTGGATAATTCTTTTTCTAATTGTTTTAAGTTAAATGCCCTTTCCAAATAGGCATTCATATTTTCAGGTGAATTCTGATGCTTAAATGTCTCATTAAATGTTTCATAACTAATTTCTTGAAGTTTGCGAGAATCTTCAAGGATACACTTTTTTATATTTATAGTCATATATGTCGCTCCTTTTATATAATCAATAATTTCTCTTGTTTCCCTTTTTTACAAATTCCCAGTCTTTTTCTATATTTTTTCTTACTCTTTGAAGAAGATTGAAAATGGTTTCTACTTCTCTTTCGGAAAATCCCTCTAATGCAACGATATTGGAATAATCATTTTCTCTTTTTATAAAAGGATAAACATTTTTCCCTTTCTCTGTTGGAAAGAGTTTTTTAATTTTTTTGTTATGTTTATCTTCTTTCTTTTCAATAAAGCCATTAATTTCAAGTTTTTTTATAGCACGAGCTGCTGTTGTTCGATCTACTTTTATCATCACAGCTAACTTTTCTTGAATGATTCCTCGGTTTTCACATATTCGCACATGGTACAAATACTGCCCTTTTGTAAGGTCATATTCTTTAAATTCTATATTACTTATAGAATCTAATGCCCTTGCAATCATTCCAATTTCACGAAGAATTTCATTCATAATTAACTCCTTAGTACATATTTTTGTTGCAAATGCAATAAAAATAACATATATTAAATTTAACCTAACTTTGTTGCGTTTGCAACAAAAAAATAATGATAAAGAGGTCGAGTAAAGTAAATATGTTTTTTATGTATTAGGAATTTTAATATTAACCCTTGGTATTTCTTTCACTATACAATCAGACCTTGGAACWTCACCTTTTGATGCACTTTTGGTAGGACTGTCTATAAATGTGGGGCTTACTGTGGGAAGTTGGGAAATAATAATAGCTTTAATATTGATATGTTGTAATACATTTAGTTTATTATCAACATTAATTTTTAAATAAGCATAAAAAGCCCCTCTCTTTATGAGATGGGCTTTTTGAAGTGGAGTACTTAGGGGTACTCATGAATACTTTATCTATTCAATTTCATTTTATTCTCCAAATTACTACATTATACCCTAACTCTTTTTAAATGGTTTTAATGTTTGGGAAGACTATTTTGCTCTATAACTAACAGGTGGTTTACTTCAATAAGGGAGGTTGCTGCGACAACCTTATTCTTACGGAACTAAAGGGACAGGTAAGGTTAAGCGTAACGTGTGTAAATGAGACTTATTTATTATTCTTAATTATAAATGAACTCCATCATTCTTCAAGAAGCTTTGCTACATCAATAATCACATTAATACAAAGAAGATTCAACACATCAATTTCTAGCGAATTAAATATGATTAATATTCCTCGTAACAATTATTAATTGTTAAATTCATATAAATCATCTATTAACTAGACTTATAATGGTATAATTAACCAAAAAAATGACGATAAATATTTCTGATGTGCAGTTTATAGTCTTAAAAGGAGAAGTGGTTATGCGTAAGGTTACAGTTGGGATACCTTGTTACAATGAAAGTAAAAACATTTTAAAATGCCTAGATAGTATAACATCTCAATCAGATATATTTCAGGGTATCGAAGTACTAATAGTAGATGACGGGTCAACGGATGATACAGTAAAAATTATTGAGAATTATAAAAAACAGTACAATATAAATGGAAATATAAGGATATTAACTCAAAAAAATACTGGCGGCCCATCAACCGCTAGAAATAGAATTATCGATGAAGCCGAAGGGGAATATATCTTCTTTGTTGATGGAGACGATTATCTTGCTGAAAATTCCATTTCAAATATGTATACATTAGGTAAAGAAAATGATTCAGATGTTATTATCGGAAAATATGAGGGTGTCAATCGTAGAGTTCCTGTATATGTATTTAAAAGTACGCAAATAAACACGAATTTTTTTGATTCGCTAGTAAAAGACACGATGTCAGTATTGAAAATGTTTAAAACTGAATATCTCCGTTCTTTGAATATTCGTTTTAGAAAAGATATTAGATTGGCAGAAGATCACCCCATTGCTATGAGAG
>NZ_JBFUIB010000405.1:0-3418 GCF_056402095.1 Peribacillus sp. P4_C12 | reverse complement strand
ATAATGCGGTCATTGAAAACTTCTTTGGCTTATTAAAATCCGAATTACTCTATCTTCAAGAATTTGAAAGCATGGAGCATTTCAAACAAGAATTAGAGGAATATATCCATTACTACAATCATCAACGAATCAAGGTAAAATTAAAAGGCATGAGCCCGGTAGATTACCGGATTCATGCCCTCAAGGCTGCCTAATTAAATAAAGTGTCTAACTTTTTGGGTTCACTTCATTTACTTTTAACGTAGTAAAAACTGGCTCTTTTTTTGCCGGCATTTGCTAAGTTGGATAGTAAATTAGTAAGGAATTTTAAGTACTGGTGATCTATCAGCTGAAGAAAGGCATCTCATAATTAAATTAATAGTAAACAGACCACCATTTAAATTTTAGATGGTGGTCTGTGCTTATCATTGATAAGAGTTATTATCCAAATTTTATATAGTTAGTTTCAATTGTCTGCGATATATTGTATGGCCCCTCATCTTTATTTGAAGGTATGACCGTTGTAATTCCAGAATGCGGATAATAAGAAGAGTTAAAACTGACACCTGGGTCATAACCCATGACATGATATTTACAAATTGTATTATCCTTCTTACTTATCCAAATCCCGTATCCATAATATTCTTCGTCCTCCTCACAAATGTGAGGGGTCAAAAGTAGATGGGTTGTCTCTTCATTTAAAAGTTTATAGCTAAGTAGAGCTTCCCAAAACTTCATCATATCAGGAGCCGTAATAAATGCTCCTCCATCTGCCCCACCTTGAATTGGGACGGCATAATTATTGGTTTTCCATGTTCCAGCGTCCTCTAAATCTATATAACCAATTGCGGTATTTTTAGGTAGTCTATCTAAAGAGAAATAACCAGAATCATGCATATCACACTTTGCAAAAAGATTCGTTTCTATATATTTAGTAAAACTTATACCTGTTTGTTGCTCAATAATTAGTCCTAATAGAATATAGCCAGCATTATTATAATGAAACCTTTCTCCAGGAGTAAACATCATCTTATTATTTTGAAACATAGGTAAAAAATCAGATAAACTTGTTAGTAGATACATCGGTTTTTCTTTCCAAAGGTCTTCAAAATTCTCCATTACAGCTTCATCAAAATAATCAGGTATCCCTGAACTATGTGTTAGAAGATGGTGGATCGTTATATCTTCATCGAAATTTGGAAAATTAAGGTCTAAGCAATCTTTAAGCCTTGTTTCGAAAGCAATATCTCCTTTTTCTACTAACTGACAAATCGTTACCGCTGTAAACAATTTACATCCAGAAGCGATTCCAAACTTAGTGCTAATTTTATTTTTTATTTCATCAGCTCTGTTAGAAAAACCAAAGGCAGCCTCATAAACGTAATTATTTTTATTCTTTATTAAAATAACACCAGAAAAGTCTATCTTACTTGTTAAATCTAMTATATCTTTATTTATATTTATCATGAAAGCACATCCTATATCTGATTTACCAATCTTTTTTACTGAGTAATTATTAGCTACTATTTTAATTAACTGTTCCAGGACTCCTAATAATTTTATCACATTATTTTTATTAAATGGAATTTTTTACTAAATTAATGAGATATCCTAGCAATTTAACTAATACTAATAAAGGAGGGTTTATTGAAAAGTTCAAGTGAAAATCTACTAGGATTGCTTGAGGTGGTTGAGTCTGTGTTGCACCATGATAGTTGAAGCCAGACATATTTTTAGTTGTTATCGTTGTTAACCTATTGTCCATTGGTGATACTTTGGCAAAGAACCTTGAAGATCATGGAGTGTTATGTCTTCCTTTTTTTGTTGTAGAAATATAATTTCAGTTTTGATGTTCTTTCTTCATAGACTTAGTTTGGAGATAAATAATTGACATTGAGAATCATTTTCATTTATATTAAGTATATACTGAAAGTGATTCTCAATTAGGTGGGTGATATAGATGAAGGTATTCATTGGCTACGTCAGTTTATCCGGTAATACCGAGCAAATGGCTGTAATCATAAAGAATAGAATGAAGGCTGCAGGCTGTAAAGTATATATGGAAAGATTGGACATGGTAGAAGTAGATACCTTAAAGGATTTTGATTTGGCCTTTATTGGATTATATACATGGAATAAAGAAGATTTGCCATATGAAGCAAACGAATTTTATGAAGAAATTGAACAAGTAGATTTTAAAGGAGTAAAAGTCGCATTTTTTGGTGCCGGCGACTTGACCCATACAGAACCTTGCGCCGCAATAAATATTCTTTCCGATAAAATGAAGGAATATGGTTTTCATGTATTTAAGAAAATATTAAAAATTCATCAAGAAAGCTCTACATATGATCAAATAAAGAAATGCGAAGATTTTGCAGTTTATGCTCTTATATGGGGAAGTAAGAGGAAAAAATGGCGATTTCTCTCGTGGAATCGGGTGTTAAGCATCCCGAAATGCCAAAAGTCTGCATATTTGTAAAGGGGGCCGCTTGATGAATACGCAATTAAGTATAAAAGGAGAAGTAAAAAAAGATCAGCTTATACAAGAACTTCTGAAATTTGGGATATTTAAAAAATATAATAAACAACTATATGAACTTCCAATTGTTGTCCTCCAAAAAGAATTCAATCACTTAAGAGGTGAATAAAAAATGTCTAGAAAAAGGAAATCTTTTAATGAACTACTCAAAGAAAACCGCGAACATTTGTTGCATGACAAAAGTGAGTTGGAACGAATTTTTACAAAAATAGATCAAAAAGCGATTGTTGAGTTAAAAAAAGATCAAGTACAATCATAATAGACAATGACTTAAACATCGTTTGATAAATAGTTAAACAGTTTATAAAAATGATGAACCGAAATCAAAATGTGATTTCGGTTTTTTTACTTATCGGGCATTCTTTCATAAATCCTAATACATATACCAACTGCTCGATAAATCTCCGGAAAAAATCCTCTATAAATTATTTAAGGGCTAAATGAGTATGTCGTTTAGGATCTTTTTTAACTAGATCTTCAGTTACGTCGTTAAATCCAAAAATCATTGTTTAAGTCTATCTCTTTATAAAAAAGCGTTCCTCTCCTACGAGCACAAAGGGTGACTTCATCCTTGCATATGTAAAAAGAATTGCAAAGTTAAAAGAGTATAAAAATGTGTAAGTGGTTGTTAAATTTGAAGATGAATAGAGAATAAAAACTGTGAGAAAAGAATGAGAAAACTAATAAAAAACCCCAAATAGGGGTTTATATAGTTAATATCTGAATGGTCTTCGCGGACAACAAGGAGGTTGTGGCACTCCACCAACAAACCTTTGAGTGTAACACTCATTTACTACAGATACATTATTGGGGGAATGATGTATATACTTTTTGACATGTCTATTAACGATTGTAGTATGTGTCGGATGAACAACAGGTATTACTGTGTTCGTGACATTG
>NZ_JBFUIB010000404.1:0-3424 GCF_056402095.1 Peribacillus sp. P4_C12 | reverse complement strand
TTAAGGAACACAAAAATGATCAAACTTTTTTATAAAAGAATAATCCAATTAAATAGTATAAGGGCATGTTTTGATTAATCTTTTTTCAAAACATGCCCTTTCTATTTATACATTTATCTGGGTTTCTTGTATTAATTTGATCAAAGCTACATCAGCACCATATATTGCCGCTTTTAGTCCTCGTAATTATTCAGCATATCCGTTTACAAAAAAACCAACTGTTTCGAGTTCACTTTCGGTTAATTTCCGGTTTAGCTGCTTGGCCAATTCCTGCTCCATTAAATCACGACTTCCCTGATAGTTGACGACAAGCCTTGCACAATTTTTCATTAGCTTTAGCTCTGTCTCCATTTCCTGCTTCGTGCTGGGCTTTTCGTGATGGGAGAGTATATATGTATCGGCATCATAGGCTTCAATCTTCTTAATGAGTAGCAAAGCTTGTTCAGCCGTATAATTCCATTTTTCAGCATAAAGATTGGCATAAAGACAATCTCCTAGAAATAATGTTTTTTCCTCCGGAACATAAATGATACAAGAGTCTGCTGCATGATCACCGCCAACGTGTTCAATTACACAGGTTATATCGCCAAGATCAATGGTAATCGCTGTTTCAAAAATAATATCGGGCAACGGCAGGTCAATATTTCTCTTTGTCCCGAGTTCCAATTTGATTGCATCGGCACAAAATGGAATCTCAATCCCAGCATCGACCCGTTGATCAAGATCGAGATCTTCCCATGAAAGCTGCTGCATATCCTTAATATTGTTGTAAGTTTTCTCCTGACAAATTACCGGAATTCTCACATTCTCCAGTCCAAATACATGGTCCCAGTGGGAATGGGTAAGAACAAGAAAATCCCCGCTTATATTAGCCTGTAGTAATTCGTCCTGAAAAAGCTGTGCATGCTGGACAGAGTTACCGGCATCAATGATGATAGTTTTCTTAGTTCCAGAAACGGCGGCGAGAATGGGCCGATCAGTTTCTCCCACTGGAGTCAGGTAGACAAGATGTTTCGATAGATGCTGTAAAGTTTGCATGTTTCTGTTCTCCTTAGGATAGTTTAATTATCTGACCAAAACATCAATCAGCTTGCTTAAGTATAGCAAAATTACACATCTGTTGATTAGCTAATTATCCCCATAAAAAATTTACCTATTCTGTTACGATGATAAGCATTGAAATCATCCCTTTTAATTAGCAGACACACCACCATGTAACTTCCATGTTCTAAGCAACTTGATTTGTGGATTAAACTTCTGAATCAATTGTTCAATCTTTCTATCACATTCATTTTGACTCATAAATCTCCTGCTATACATATATTTTTCAAAAACTCATTTTATCGCGTTAGCTTTATTTCTATCATTATAATAATTAAGGTTTCCAATATGTTGAATTTTACATAATTTCCTTTCCTTAGTAACCATACACGCTAGTGTATCTTTGAAACAAAGTTTGATCAAATTAATACAAGAAACCTTGATAAATGAAYAAATWGAAAGAGCATGTTTTGAAAAAAGATGAATCAAAACATGCCCTTATACTATTTAATTGGATTATTCTTTTATAAAAAAGTTTGATCATTTTTGTGTTCCTTAAYSARCTAACGCACCCGTTAGTTCATTAAGAAAAGCGCTTCTGGAATATTGAAAAAAAGAGGCCATCCTTTTTGGACAGCCCGCTTTCCGCTAATTATAAAATTTCTAGTAGAGCTCGATATCATTATATTGGTCACTTCAGAATGTTACCATCTATACTTCAGAGAAGGTATCTCCAAAATGAATTGGCTTTCAATCTTTGAAAACTATGAGAATACTGCAATTTTACGTGCGATAGATTCTGTTAAACGAGATGCTACTTTTGGAACAGCCCATTTAATAATTGGTGTTAACACCGCACCAGATAATCCGCCTGCATGGATTTCCACCGTACAAGTCATTATTGTTTTACCATTAACATCTTCTGCAGTAAAGTGACCGCTTCCTGTAAAATTATCTGATAAACCTTTTAGTTCAAACTTAATATTTGAAGGTTCATTCCATTCGGTAATATCTACCTGCGCTTGTATTGTTTTTTTAATACCTTTCACACTACCTTCAAATGTCCAAATAGATTGCTTGTCATTTATGATTTCATGTTCTTTATAGGCTGGTACTGTCGTTGCCCATTTTTCGAGATCACTGACATAATCCCAAACTGCTTGTACATCTACTGGAACTACTACTGTATGCGTTCCCGTTGCCATTATGATCCCCACCTTCACTATGTATGAATTGTAACTTTACATTTCTACAAAATAATTATTACATAAAAAGCATAAACTTACATCACTAATTATACATAGCTTTCCTTCTTCCAATCCCCCAATTATTTGTAGAATCAAAATTTTCCAATCCTCCACAATCCTGCCCTTTAATGGAATAACAGGACTGACGTTTTTAAACGACTTTAATGTCACTTAACAGTATTCCTTATGGAACTATCCTGCCCCGTTAGTTGCATAAAGAAAAAGAGAGCCGAAGCAACTCCCTTATTGAAGTAAAGCACCCGTTAGTAAATTAAGGGTAGTTTTTAACTTGAATTTGAATGTATGATTATATATGACATTCAAATAGCCGCCAATTGGTGGCCTTCTTATGACGCTACGCACCCGTTGCCAATTAATCATTCCTTCGAAAAACTGATTAGTTCATATAGATTACTACAAGCATCCATAAAGCCAAAGCACCAACGATAGCAAGTGCTATACGCGTAGATAGTATCCGCACTTCAAAGTCGGTTTTCTTGGATGGTTCAGGATATGCAATTACGTAAATTCCCTTTAATAGTGCGAGCCATGCAATGACTGTGGTGAATCCCTGCCAGTTTAATGCCCATACATTATGCAGGATAACAGTGCCTAAGCCTAGGAAAATTGATAGAAAGCCATACATAATCCCAAATCCTCTGTCCTCGACCACTAATTTTTTCAGTTCACGTAGTACTGATGGACGTACGAAAAGTATTCCTGATACGATAACCGTCATCCATCCCCAAAACAACCCTAAAAAGGTACTTACTTCCATTATCATCTCACTCCTTTCAATTATATTTATATTTTTTCTAGTTTGAAAGTATGATTATTGTAAGAATCGTACATTTTTTCAAATGGGACGATATTCATCAAGTCAAAAGATTTTGCAGTTATTTCACCTTCAATAAATAGTTGAATTCCTTGTTCAAAATTTTTTATATGTATTTTACAGTATTTCTTCATTTTTCCATCCCTCTCTTTGGATACCATTATTGAAGGTGACCCCTCGTCAGTTTCAAGTTTTATATAGATTAATTAATTAAAAGTCTAAAAAAACTTGAAGCTTACGTTACGTCATTTTGTATACTGTTTAGTAACTACTTTTTTGAAATATCTAGATAGATTAGAAA
>NZ_JBFUIB010000403.1:0-3439 GCF_056402095.1 Peribacillus sp. P4_C12 | reverse complement strand
CTTCCATTTCACGTTCGATTTCCTTGGCTTCSGCTTGTTGCTTTTTGAAGGTCTGATAGTCTTTCATCTGACCGGCGAATTCATCCTTCACTTGATAGACGTCACTATTCTTAAAAGCCGATTGGTTAAAAGTCATAGGCGAAACGCTGCCATCCTGTTTCGTGGCATCAAGCAAGGCACGGAAAAGGCCAACAGTCACGTTTTCCTGCCCGACGGAGACATCATATTCCTCCACCAATTGCCGGTCGACATTTTCGACCTTTGTCATGGTGTCATCCAGTCTTTGTCCGGCCAGCGTGATTTTTTCATTAAAGTCTTTTTGGTCGAACATATGAAGAGGAAGGATATCGTCAATGCTGTTCAGGATCCTTTGAAGATCACTCGCTTGGTCATCGACAAGCGACTTCGCTTGATTAATGCCATTCGAAACTTCGCCATCTAAAAAGGGAACCTCAACCACCGTATTTCCGGAAAGGTCTGCTTTTTCCAGACTGGCAGGAATACCTTCAAAAAAACTGATCTGGGTAGTGAATAATTCGATCCAGGCGTCCGCCACATCGATTTGTGCTTCATAGAAGCTTTTGATGGCCGCGGCCCCGGCGCCTTGAAACTCGTGATCCAGGCCGACGATACCCTGAAATTCCTTTTTCAGGGCAGCGACTTCCTTCTTTAGTTCTTCATATTGCTTGGCACGCGACTTGGTTGCGGCCGTCAATGACTTGGCTTCATATATTTTCATCGCGGCTGAAACCCATGTGTAGACGAATGGGTGATGGCAACGTCCTGTTCTTTCAATAGATCAATGTTCGCCTGGGTATCTTCCACATTTTTTTGAACGATTTTGATATATCGCTCAAATACTTTTTCGAGGTTTACTTCACGGTCGATCCACTTTGAGGTAAATTCAAGCTTATTGTTCCCAAGATCGTCGGCCGGCAGATTTCCAAGCGTTACTGTACCAAGAGCAGTCTTTACCTGATTAACTTGCTTTGTTACGGCAGGATGATTCAGTTTGATTGTCGCCATTAAATCAACCGCCTTTTTAAATCTGATATTTTACTTTCCAGCTGCCCAAGTGCCTCCTCACCTTTGTCTAAAAGGTGATCGGCTTCTTGGGCTATATTTCCAGCTATATTCATAAGAGTTTTCTCCGCATTTAGCTTTGTAATCATCGCTTCGATTTTCCATTGATAGTCGTCATAGTCGTCATGGATGATGCTAAACATCACATTATAAGCATCACCACGGGCTTCCTGGAAATCATCTGAGCGGCTTCCTGTCCAACTACTACCCAGCTCCGGATTTTTAATATTTCTAATCTCGTTAAGACACATACTTTGTTCTTTTATAATACCGTCTTTCGCTTTCACTAAACGTTCAATTTTTTCGTCTAAACTAGCTATTTTACTGGAGATAGCAGAGTGCATGTTACTCAATATGTCTGCGTATACCATAAAGTCTCACCTCAAAAATAGTATATTTCTATTATAACTGTCATATTTTTCATATTTTCTATTATAAGGATTAAAGTCTGAGAGTTAAATAGGGAAAAATATGCTATTTTGTCTGTAAACAGAGAAAATTGACATAATTATATTTAGGTACAACAAATTCTTTATACCCTGTTTTTTACCAAAATTAAACAGCAAAAAAACACTTCATCAACTAAGGAATGGAAAGATGCATCCTCTACTGAAACACAAAATTATCTTAGAATATGATGTCTTACAAGTTCTAGTAAATTTATTATCAGACATATTGAAAAGCTAGGTAAACTATGAACAAACAAGGAGATATTCATTCAAATAGAACTCGTAGTTTCCTTAATTCAGTTAAATTGACCTGAATCATATCTGTTTATCAAATTTTCACGGACAAATTCTCTGCAAGTAGAAGATAAATGTGATCTTTGAGGGTGAATCAAATCTCCAAAAGGCATATTCTGGACAAATTTGATTTCACCTTCAAATTCCCTTCCAGCATCAGCATCAAAACCTACTATTTTCACAAAGTAAGTTTTGTGTCCAGTTTTCATAAAATCAATTATTGTTAACATGTGATTATGTTCATTTTGCATACTTTTTCCTCCATCAGATAAATCAAATAGCCTTTACGTATTGTTAATAACCTAACTTATAATAATAATCCAATATACCTGTTGTTACTAGAACATAATTAGGCTCGTACTCACTAATTTAGCTCTTTGTTATTTTAAACACTTATTAATAAAAAAGCCAATCAATCCAATCAAGGCTAAAATTGTTATTTTCATTTTCTACTTGATCTTTATCTTTTCTATGTATCGAATGTTGTATAGCCACCGGCAATGTTTCCTAGTTTTGCCCTAAAAAAGATCGACCATTGTGCTGAGCTAAAAATAACTGTAAAACAAAAAAAACTCACTCGATATTAATGAGTGTGTTAGCTTAATCGTTAAACGATTGAATTCATTTAAACTATCCTTCCTTCTCAATCTGACTAGCTATATTTTCTATGACATCTATGTAAAATGATGCAGAATAAACCTAATAACTTATCCCTTCTATATAAAATTATAACCTGCTATAATTTAGGGATTGGAGGTGTTATTCATGAAAGAATTCATCCAGATATTAGCGGAAATCGTAAACAATATTCACKATTTTATACTATTATTTGTAAGCGACACTCTAAATTCAAATGCAACGGACAAAGATCTACATTTTTGGATAATGGGGATTATAGGAATTATTATATTTTTGTTTGTGTTATTTTTATCTAATTTAATATCCCGGATGCGTTTTGGGATTACCATTCTTTCTTTCCTATATACCTTTACTGTCATGGTTGTCTTAGTATTTGCAATTGAAATACAACAAGCTCTAACTAGTAGAGGAAATATGGAATTTCAAGATGCTGCAGTAGGCCTCTGGGGCTTCATCGTATTTTTCTTAGTTTTTGCTGCAATTTCCTCACTGTATTTATTGATAAAAAAATTCTTCAAACAATCAAAAAAAAGATAACAAGAGATCACCTTGCTCTTAACATTACTTACGCTAGTTTATCGGAATTTAGCATTTGGAGTTATATAAGAGGTTATAATGAGAACTTTCTCTGTAGCATATCTTAGAATAGAAAAAGGGAGAAGTTACAGAGGAGCTGGCATTATGTGTGGAAATAGATTTTACAATCTCAGAATTCCAGATTTACTTTGATTCAAAAGAACATAACTGTCAGCTGCATTGCGTAAAGTAACATTGCTAAGTGTTAAGTTCATGTTTTCGAGTTCATATCTTGCCTTCATATCGAAAAAGAACCTCCATCGGAAAACCATTTAAAATTATATATATTAAATATACTCTACTTCAAGATATCTAAATATACAAATACTTTGTTTACTATTTTCCGATGTAAAAAGCGCTCTTGGACCTGTATATGGAGAATCCCTTTGTAATAACGA
>NZ_JBFUIB010000402.1:0-3451 GCF_056402095.1 Peribacillus sp. P4_C12 | reverse complement strand
ACATAAGGATTATCAATGGCAGTTAATTTTTGATCTCGCCACACCATCTCTAAAACATCTTGTGGTATTTCTTCTGTCTCTGATATCTCATATACTTTTCCGTTTAAATCAAAACTAAAAATTCCTTGTTTTACTACGTTTTCAATGGCTTTACGTTTTGTATTATCCAATAAACGTGGGTATCGACTTTAATCCCTAACAGCAATCCAAATTCATCTTTTCGCAAACCAGTTATGACTGCATCAGCGTATTGRTAATTAATAACCTTATCAAGACCTAGATTAAAAATATCCTAATAAATAAAGGATAGTACATATTTTATATGACTAATATGTATTGTCCTTTTATTCAACAAAAGCCCCAGTTGAAGAATGTATAAAGAATTTAACGTATTACACCTGAAAAATCCCCTTTTAATACTTCTATCTCATTTTGATTTTCACATAAAAAGGATGCAATAATAGCTGTTCTATCTTTTTCTTGCCTTTCGTATTTTTCAATTTTTACTTCACAAATGATTGTATCACCCGTAAACACAGGTCTTAAAAAACTCAAAATTCATAGTACGAGCCATTACGTTATAATCTCCACCAACTTTTTTTGGTAGAGTTGCCGTTAATAACCCCTGAACGACAAGTCTTCCCTGTTCATCTGGGGTTATATGATGAATCCCTTCATTTCACCTGAAATCTCGGTAAATAATTCAGCATCCCTTAATGTAAAAGTCCGTTCAAACGTAATTATATCTCCTAGTCTTATTGGCATATAAATCTCCTCCTAAAACGTTCTGTTTTTCAGCAATCCCTATTGAAACCAGACAGTTTTCCATTCACTTCCCAATTCTTTTAGTTATGTAGAAGATCTTGAGGTTTCCAATCTTTTGGCTTTATGTTTTTTTTCATCCATTTCTTTTGTGGTGCTTGGTATGGGGTGGTGGCGATTAAGTGATTATTGTGCCAGCTTGCTGCCCCGGAACGAATCATTTCATCGAGGAGGATTTGAATAAACTCTTCTGGCTGAAGCTGGAAAGAGTAGCGTGCAAAATCTTGGAACCAGCCACAGTTTAGTAGGTAGTTATTGATTTCTTCTTTTGACAATCCATTTTTAATGATTAATGTAAATGAAAAAATCCTCTTGCAGGCATGCCATGAAACTTTTCCTGGCATCCTGAGCCACTTTTCAAACCGTTTTCTAGCTGCGTCAATGGCAGCCAGAGGATTCTCTATTTGAGGTCCATGTCCAGAATATGCCTGTCGAATACTTAGTGTGGACAACCGATCCAAACTTTCCATAGATCGTTGGATAGAGGAAACACCTTCTCGAAAGATGTTTAACCATCCGATATCATTTTTGTGGAAGAGATCCCCGCAAATTAATATCTCATCTTCTGGTTCATATAAAGAAATATGTCCTAACGTATGCCCCGGTGTGTACAAGACCTTTAAAGTTCTACTTCCTGTAGGAATTTCATCGTTATCGGAGAGTTTTTTATCGACTCGATAAGGTTCTACGGGCTGATCTAACCATTCTGCACTACAGGCTTCAGGGTCACAAGAATTAATTAAATCAGCTTCCCATTTATGAGCAGCAATTGTAACACCATAATTTTTTTGAAAATGAAAATTCCCTCCTATATGGTCACTATGATAATGAGTGTTCACAATAAGATGTAATTCTTCTGGTGACACGCCTGCTTCTATCAATAATTGCTCTGTTTCTATCGCATCACTCCCAAAACCAGTATCAATAAGGATTGGGAGCTGATCATTAATTAGAGTCATGTTTGCACTTGGAAATTTTCTTTCAAAGAAAATAATACTTGATTTCTTCATAAGGTCTTCCTCCTTAAATACAATGACTTACCAAAATACTCAGCTTATTAGTATATTTATTCTATAAAATAGGTACTACTTCCTTCATGAAGTTAAGCACCCATAAGAGAAAGAAGAACACAGATTAATTAAAGCTGACCCTCCTTATAAAACCCAAATTCTATTGATTTAACAGTTCAATATCAGCATAGTCCTCTTTTGGGCCTAACTACATTGGTTCTGAGTACTTTACCTGTAAAGTTGTAATTATCTTGATAGCTTACCTCCATAAAATACTTTCAGTTCCTCTTCCTTCATCGTAAAAGAATGTTTTTCTTCAGGAAAACGTTTATTCTTCGTATAAGCTTGAATTGATTCCAATATAATCGTATTCACTGAATGGTATTGTTTCACAAATTTAGGGACCCGCTCAACACCATAGCCTAAAATATCATGATAGACGAGAACCAGGGCATCCACACCCAACCCAGGACCGATTCCAACCACAGGAATCGAAAGGGCTTTGGAAACTTCTTCTGCAACTTGTCTTGGAACACATTCCAATAAGATGGCAAATGCCCCTGCCGCTTCACATTTCTTACAACAAGCCAAAGATATATATCGTGAGAATTAATAGGGTTACTAATAATGGAATTGACTTGTATTTTGGGTGGGCACGTGGAGATCAAAAGTTTCTTACATACTAATTTTATGAATAGGTCTTATTGATTCGCATTCAAAACTTAAGGAAACATAAAACAATCTGTTCTCTAGGCTTTTGATTAACTATATTTTTAAACGGAAGAGAAAACAAGACTCACCAGATTATCCGTTTCGGGCAGCCTTGTTTTCTTATTCGGACAGCCGGTAGTCGTTCGCCCAGCTTGTATAATAACGACTCGTTTGCAATAGGGTCTCTACGCGCAATATAAGTATCCGGTAGATATTGACTAGGTGATATTAGACGTAAACATCACTATCATGTTTGCTACCTAAATTATAGAAGATAAAATGTATTTCCATCAGGACCAAGCGGCAAGTGTCCATCTTCAAGCAATTCTACAATATATGAAAACGGGTTTACATCACCAGTAAGCTCGGCTGTACAAGCAAGAACACTTATATACATGGCATGTCCAACGAGGAACTTGATTGCTTTTTCATCCCTAAATACATTCAATGCTTGTTTATATGCTCCATGAAAAACGGCCTCAGGTACTTTGTCCACGATATCGGCAAGTAGTTTTTCATTTCCAGCGGCATCGATCTTTTCCTTAAGTTGATCTGGTAAATCCTTCAGAACTTCCCAAAGTATACTGCTTTCAAACGTAAGACGGCTGACTGCTTCTGAAACCTGTGCTGCCGAAAGCCACTTTATTTTATATTCACTGACGCCAATTGCACTCATAAACTGCTCTACTTTTTTCTCTGCTTCATTACACTTTACCCCGGCTTGTGAATACCAGTCTATAGATGTAAGTCGCTCAATCATTTCATTAGCAGACCGTGCGTCTGTACCGTACTTTTCTTCATTGATTATTCCGGCTAAAGCCATTTTAGTCCGCTCCTTTCATATCTTCCGTTTTATCAGGACGACTGGGATATCCCTGCAACCCATTATCTGTTAATATTTTGTTGTT
>NZ_JBFUIB010000401.1:0-3454 GCF_056402095.1 Peribacillus sp. P4_C12 | reverse complement strand
ACTCATAATCATCCACCTACTATCCTGGATTTCCTATATAGATGAGCGAAGCTGTATCCAAGGTAAGAGCCTTGACCTTAAAGTATTAGTTCTATAATTCCAAATCCCCTCCTGAAACATTAAAGATTCCACCAAAAATGGTATAACTTTTAATCAAGTTCAACTAATATTTAATCTATAATTTCTGCTAATAATTCAACGATCCTATGTTCTTAGTCAATTGTATTTTCTACCCCGCAATTTAAAAAAGTTTGTAATAGTAACTATCTAGAATCATAAGGATTAACCATATCATTTCGGACAGAGAGAAAAATTTATGAGAATATTTAATCCTAGTTTTTTATTTTCTTTGTGATTTGATAGCCCTCTTCACCTAGTAACATAACATCCATTATGACTAAATCTATCTTATGGATGATATCCAGAACTTCTCTTCCATCCGTTTTCCAACAAACATAGTACGCTTCGAGTTGCAAAATTTTTTGAAGTAAATCGCCAATCATCAAATCGCCTTCTACTATTAAAATGTTAAATCCTTTCATCACGTAGGATTTCATTTTTTTCAACTTCCTTATTGATAAATTCCATTGAAAGCTTATATATTTCATCAGGCACGTATAAATAAATGCTGTGTGTACCTCTAATTTTTATGACATCTGCTATTTCTAATTGTTCTGCAAATTCCTCATAATCTTTGTTTTTTTGTTTTGTATATTTCGAGTTTTTATATTGGTCAGCAATTGCATCTAAAAATAAAATAGGTGTTTCTTTTGGTATCGGAAGGTTAACTGATTTTTTACCGTTTTCATAAGCCTGTAAAAGTTCTTGCTTCATATCATCATTAAAAAATTGTTTATAGTATAATGCTTTATAAATTTCTTTTTCCTCTTCAGTTAAAAATGATTGCCGAATCACTTCAGGATTATAAGTAGAAGAAGGAACAAGTCGGTGCAAACCAATTTTCGTTAAAATATTTATTCCTCTTACTGTCAATGAATCAACTAGGTTCATTTTATGTGTTACGTACTGTTGAGGTAAACCAATATCTAAAGCAATAATTCCCTTTATTTCATCTGGGTATCTTTGTGCCCAGTAAATAGCTTCTATCCCTGATAATGAGTGAGRCACTAATATATACGGAGGTTTATTTCCACTTTCTATTAGAGCTTCTCTAGTTTGCTCTAGTATTTTGTCAATATCTCYGTCATCGTTAAAAACGTCACTATACCCATATCCAGCTCTTTCAATAACAGCTATCTTATTTTCTTTTGAAAACTTGCTATATAGTCCTTTCATGTCATAAACAGGAGCAGCGATCCCGGAGCCAGCCATAAATACAAATGTATCCTCACCACTTCCCTCATTATAGACATTAATTTTTTTATTATTAAACTTAACGACTGTTCCCTCACTTTTAAGGAGTGCTGCTTCCTTACTTAATTGAGAGTTATGGTAAATAAAAACAGATACTGATACGAGCAAGCTAAAGGCAATAAATAAAACAAATATTTTCTTTAATACTTCGAATACTTTTTTCATAGACTTCTCCTTTCAACTTATACACTCTCCATCAAAGAAAATGATAGATTGATTGTATCGATCAACCAAACTTCGATTCATCAGTCATTCTCCTTTTCTTGGTAGTATTATTTTTTGTTTTAATATAAGAACTTTAAAATTCATTTAAGTTAACCGTACATTCTCTAATACGGGTCTCGCCATCTATCAGGTTAATACAAGGTCGTTTCCTTAAAACGCCAAAAGGGCTATCTTTCTATACAATACTTTGGAAGGGTGGCTTTTTTATAAAGTATCTACTTTCAGATAAAGTGTATCTATTCTCCCATGAAGTACAAAAATTACAAACAACGTCAACCAAACTAATAAGGTGATTGTAAAGGATTCTCTGGACTTATTCCTTTCTACAACAGARTTTATATCTATTTTAAAAATCATTTCAATTTCTTTCCATCGATTTACCTAACAATAAATAAATAAGAATGACAGAAATGTCACTTACGGGTTCGACCTATCAGCAACAAAACGGAAAAATACGTTCAAAAAATAGTATGTGAAATGTGAAATAAGAAGAACCAGTGTACGCCAGCCCTACTTAACATAATTAGGATTAGAGGCAATCAAAAAAGTCCTTAGATTTAATAGAATCTAAGGACTTTTTATGTTTATAAATGTGTACTTTTACGTACAGGATTAATAAAACAATATTTATAATTTTATTTCTTAGGATCATCCTGGTTTTTTGGTTCAAGAGATTCTTTATAATAACAATCGATATTGGCTAAAGTTTACGTACAATCCTTCACAATCTAATTCTATTTCCCACCTATAGGTTTCTCTCTAGCAAAATACCCACTTGTTCTGCCACTGCTTGAGGTGAGACACGAATCTCATTTCTAAAATAAGATTCCTACGTTTTTTTATTGCTTCAATATTGTGTCTTAACCCCAACAAATAATACAGAGCCAAATTAAAATGGATGAGGGCTGTCACAAAAGTCATTTTTTAATCACTTTTATGACAGCCCTTTTTATTTTTATAAGCACAATAACTTCATTTACTGAAGGTATTTTAGGAGCCAGTTTATCCATTACTTAGTAACTTTATCAGCGCTTATATTTCCGGCTRCATCAGTTGCCGTTACGTAAATTTGTGTTCCTTCATTTAGGTTCATTACCTAATCTAAACTTATCATTTTTTATCAATTTCTAAACTTTTTTGATATTTACCATTATTATATTTTGTTAAAGAAGGTATACCAGAGATATAACCAATCCCCCCTGTTTTATTAATGCCAATTTGTTCGTCAACAGCTTTAAGTAATTCATCTTTGTTAACAGCTGTAACTGACTTACCATCTAGTTCATCACCAGGATGTTGGAAATTACTGAAAATGTATGAGAATCCATTGCGGTCATCAGCAGCAAATAATCCAGTTGCTTCGGCTCCTGCTGGAACAGATAGAATACGATTTGATTCTTTCGTATCAACATTATATGCCCAAACATAGTTATTTGTGTGAGCACCGCTATCTTCACCAATAAAGAGGGTTCGCATTGCTTCAGAATAACTTAAGTTATCGGGATTAGCTACTTTGTCTACATTTGCAGTGTTTCCATATGCATCAGCATTAGGAAGGTCTTCTCCTACCACCAATCCATACATTGATGGTGCTACATAAGAGCTATGAATAGCCTCTCCTTCGCTATCCTTTTGACCACCTTGTAAATCTAATTGATAGGTTACACCAGCTTTAATTTTTGGTAATTGGATATGGTCTGCTGGGTCTTTTCCTGTTGAATCTTTTTCCATACTCTTACTTTGATCGGAAATAGCAATATATACTTTTTTATCCTTTTCGTTTAGCGCTAAACCTTCCATTTTGTTAAATTCAGTAGTCGCACCAAGCATTGCTGCGTATCGGCGTGTTTCAAGG
>NZ_JBFUIB010000400.1:0-3459 GCF_056402095.1 Peribacillus sp. P4_C12 | reverse complement strand
GTATTTCGACTCCGTTTTCAGTTAACACCTCATAGAACTCATCCATTTGATCGGAATCTAACTCAAAACCGCCAATTTTTTCTGCGATTTTTTCTAAAGTTAAAGAGCCCCGTTTTTTACCTAGCTCTATTAATTTTTCTTTCACCTGCTCAAGGCTAAATTCATTATCAACTTGTTTGGAACGTGCTGGTTTTTCAGCCATTAGTTCCCCTCCTTCCAGGACTTACACCTAAACAACTTACTACAACAATTTACGCAATTTAATGATTTCCATGGCAATTTGTGCAGCAGTTACATAATCACTACGTCTAACTGCATCTTTTTCTTCAACTTGTTTTTCTTTTATCTTTAACAACTTTTCATATTTCAACACTTGATTTATACAATCGGTCAGTTCTTTTTCGGTAACTTCCTCATTCACTGACATCATTTCTATTTCCGAAACGATCCTTCTCAAGTTTGGATCCGGTAAATACGTAAGGAAAAAGCTTGTATCCGGCTCGTGTCCATCTTCATAGAACGCATATAAATAGGTGATGATTGCCTGATGTTCATCTACATGAAAGACTGTTTGCCCAAGCAACTGCTGAATTTTGAAAGTCATATCCCTGCTTTTCAGCATATGGGCAATTAACTTAGTTTCAGCATTATGGTGAGCTGGCTTTAACTTATGCTCATATTGCAGGGTCATTTTCTTTTGTATTGCAGGCTGCGGCAGTGTCCCCTTCTTGCGTTCTGCAAAAAACACCTGTCGCTGCTGCTGTTCCAACGCATCCAATGATAGAGAAAATTCAGAGGATAACTGCCGGAGATAATGATCCCTCTCCACAGCATTGGGCAATCGCGAAATTTCTCTAAGAACTTCTTCGATATATTGAATTCGATCTCCTTCATTATTTACGTTTTTTCCTCGTCGTAAATAATGCATTTTGAATGCCATGTAGGTTAAACTGGCCCCTATTACTTCAGAAACAAAGCTTTTTTCACCGAATTCCTTTATGTAGTCATCGGGGTCCAAGTTATCAGGCATCAGCGCGACCTTAACTGTAAAATCGTTGTCCTGTAACATATTAACTGCACGGTTTGCCGCATTCAATCCCGCAGAGTCCGAATCATAGCAGATTAGTATCTGATCAGTATTTCTTTTTAATAGCTGGATATGCTGATCGGTTAGGGCGGTCCCCATCGTAGCGACCGAATTCTCTACACCCGCACGAACAGCTGAAATACAATCGGCAAAGCCTTCAAAAATAACTACTTGTTCTTTCTTTCGTATGTGAGGTCTTGCATGATGAAAATTATATAAAGTTTTACTTTTATTGAAGATTGRCGTTTCGGGACTATTCAAATATTTGGGCTCATCATCCCCCATTGCTCTTCCCGAAAACGCAATCGTATTCCCTTGGTGATCCATAATTGGAAACATGACTCTATTTCTGAAACGGTCAAAATATGACTCGTCTTTTTCCCTAAAAATAATTAGCCCTGCTTGCTCCATAAATTCCGCTGGAAACCCACGTTTTAAAAGAAACTTGGAGACAAAGTCCCATGAATCCAATGAGTAACCAATTTGGAACTTTTCTATCGTCTCTTCTGTAAATCCGCGTTTAAGAAGATATTCAAGAGCTTCTTGACCCTCCTTCGTATTTACGAGGAGATGGTGGTAAAACTTTCGCAACAAGTCATGTGCTTCAAACATTTGCTGCGAGCCAGCAGGCATATTAGAACGCTGGGAGTCCTTATTTATTTCAACATCTAAAGGAACATTTCCTTTTTCAGCTAAAACTTTCGCAGATTCCACAAAATTGTAGCCTTCTATATCCATTAAGAAAGTGAAAATATTCCCGCCTGCCCCACAACCGAAACAGTGAAAGATTTGCTTTTCAGCTGAAACGGAAAACGACGGCGAGTTTTCACCATGAAAAGGACAAAGGCCAAAGTAATTTCGCCCTTGCTTCTTCAGCTGGACATATTCTCCAATTAAATCAACAATGTCAACAGCTTCACGAATTTGGTTTATTTTCTCGTCTTCTATACGGCCATTTGTCATTTTTCCACCTTGCAATTTTGGTGATAGTTTCTAATTCGATATCGACTTCTAATTCCCTGCAAAATTCGACAAAATTTTCAAAAGTTTATTTGTAAAACTTGTTCGATCTTCCTTTGTGAATGCTTTCGGCCCTTTCGTATGTTTACCCTGCCTGCGAAGTTTCGCTGACTGATAACGCATATCTAGGAGCATAAAAATATTCTCGTCTGTGTATTCTTTTCCCCTCGGTGAAAGAACATAAACGCTTTTTGGAAGCAGGGTTCCAGCCAATCCAATATCTGCGGTTACAACGATATCACCCTTCTTTACTGAATTTACTATATAAAGATCGGCCGCTTCTTTATCCGCATYGACATATACCCATTTACCTTCAGGGTTGTTCATCATATTTTTATATGACGCAACAAAACAGACTTCGACATCGTGCAGACGTGCGCAATGAAGGATCTCGTCTTTCACCGGACATGCATCGGCATCGACGTGTATGGTTGGTTTATTATTCATACCTTTTAATTCTACATCTTTCTGCATAATCCTTTTTCTCCCCTAAACTTTATCGAGATATAGTGTAACTTTCAGCCATGGGTCAGAGAATATTCTCTAAAAGAGCCAACCTTTTTAATTCAAGGAATCTCTTCTTAGTAAAGTTACAATGCTGCTTTTACCTTGATTCAGAGTCAGCCAATTTAAAATTATACGGAACATGTCGAATTATTTTTATGATAAAAACCTTGACTTCTCATTAACCTTTAGTTTATTCCTTATTAATTAAGTCTAAACCTTAAGATTACTTTTTTCTCACAATTTTTTATTATAGTCTATTTGATTAGAAGATGCCAACATTTAAATTCCGATTCTTATTTTATACAAATCGATGGAATTTCAAATGTAAAAAGAGGAGAAAACCATGTAATTATTTCCTATTTTTGCGCGAAATTCCCTTAAATCCCCTTAGCATTAAAATGTGAGCTGACACTTAAAGTGTCTAGCTCACATTTTGGTTTACCTTAATTTAAGAATTAAATAAATCCACCTATCAACGATCTTTTTTTTGAAGGATATTGATAATCAAATTGGCTGTTTCTTCAACAGCTTTATTCGTAACATCAATGATTGGACAATTCAACCTCGAAAGGATTGTATCAAAGTACGTCAGCTCTTCTTTAATACGTTCCACATTTGCGTAAATAGCATGATCATTAAGCCCCAAAGACTTTAATCGCTCTTTACGAATATGGTTCAGCTTTTCCGGACTAATCTTTAAACCAATACATTTTTCAGGTGGGACCAGGAATAATTCTTCTGGTGGTTCCACTTCAGGCACTAAAGGTACATTAGCCACTTTATAACGTTTATGGGCCAAATATTGAGATAGAGGTGTTTTTGAAGTGCGTGATACACCTACAAGG
>NZ_JBFUIB010000399.1:0-3460 GCF_056402095.1 Peribacillus sp. P4_C12 | reverse complement strand
CTCTTACAGAATTCTTTACGACTATAGAGGAAATCAATTTAGAACAAGAACCGGAAGACTTGAGGTTGGATTCACAAAGCCTTTTATCAGCCAATGTCATGGAACTATATACAATCCTAATACAGGTTGCTTCGTTGAGTGAAGAAGAGTGGAAACAGCTCCCATTAGAGGGGACAGCGAATCTATTAAAGTTGGTAAAATTTCACGATCTTTTATCAGAGAATAAAGATATGACACAAGATGAAGCAACCATCCATAAGCAAATGAAAAATCTGCTTGAAGGGATATCAGGAAAACTGGAAAAATGGCTGCCTAATCAGCAGCAGAAAACAAATACTAACCTTGATTTTTCTCTTATTTTGGAAAAAGGGCAAAATAAAACATTGGAAACAAGCGCATTCTCACAATTAACTGGAAGCGACAAGTTAGGTAAAGATGGAACAAATAGTACCGGTCTGACTTTAAAAACAGCGGATAGTAGTAACTATCAAGGTTCGGGTATGTCATTTTTAATGACAAAGCTTGAACAATTCGTCTTGACGGCTGCTAAGGGTGGACAAACTGTCAGTCAGGAAGAGTTTGTTAAACAGTTTGAAAGTATCTTGAGTAAAGCAAATTTCACAGGGGCTAACGGTGTAAATAAACTGTTAATAAAATTGAATCCCGAACACCTAGGGTCACTTAGAATTGAGTTAATTCAAAAGGATGGCATGATGACAGCGAAAATTTTGGCCACATCAGCGCAAGCGAAAGATATGCTGGAGAAACAGATTCACGGGTTAAAGCACGCCTTTAACGGCCAAAATATCCAAATTGAAAAAATTGAAGTATCACAGGCGTACAATACTTTCAACTCTGAGAAGTTCAGCCAGAAAGATGCGGATGAACAAAATAGACAACAAGAGAATAAGAGGGAAAGCAATGATGAGACAGAAAGTGAATTTACAGGCTCCTTTGCAGAAGCTCTGTTAAATCTAGAAGTGTAGGTGAAGAAATGACGACCATTGATACGTCACTATTATTATCAAGCTATCAATCAGACAGAAAAACAGGCGATTCACTCGGAAAAGATGATTTCCTGAAATTATTGCTTACCCAGTTGCAAAACCAAGATCCTTCCAGTCCGATGGACAATACAGAATTTATAGCCCAAATGGCCACTTTTTCTTCTTTGGAACAAATGATGAATATAGGATCCCAAATAGATGAACTAATTGGGTTAAACCAACAAAATAGTTTAATGAACTATAACTCATTCGTTGGTAAGGAAGTTACCTGGCATATATTGGATGAAAGCGGTGAGAACCTTGCGATAGAAGAAGGCGTAGGTATCGTGGAATCGATTCAATATAAAGGTGACAATATTTATTTCATTTTAGAAGATGGCACAAAACTTCAACCAGCAAATATTTCGGCAATGAAACAATCAAGCACTACATCTAACAGTTTGACTAATGCAAGTGAATTAATAGGCAAACGTGTCACATGGAATGATGAAGAAAATGGAGACCTTTCTGCCGTTGTAACATCAGTATTCATGAATAAGGGCAAAGTGCAGATAGAAGTGGATGATGAAAGCGGCACAAAACTATCATTAGAGCAATTGATCAAAATCGCAAGTGCTTAAGGAGCGGAAAAATGGATAAACTCGGTTTTCAAGCAAATTCCGCTCAGATGATTCCACTAACAAAAACTCCCTTGAGACAAAGGCAAATGATCCAACAAGGATTTCAACAGCATTTTCAAGAAGCCATATCTACTAATGAAAAGCTGACAATTAGTAAGCATGCACAAATGCGGATGGAACAAAGGAAAATAGTAATAGAGCAACAAACTTGGGACAAAATAGCCGATAAAGCAAATGAGGCCAAAAAGATGGGTGTGACAGAATCTCTTATTATTATCGATAACGCGGCACTCGTAATTAGCACTAAAAATAACAAAGTCATTACTGTTGTGGATCGAGAGGAAGCCTCGTCTCAAATTTTCACGAATATCAATGGTACCATACTAATAGATTAATAGGCCGGACCTAGTATAGGAAGCCTAGGCTGTGGAATGACAGAAGCAGTCACGATATGAAAGGGGAGTTTTTAATGCTTCGTTCAATGTACTCAGGAATAAGCGGATTGAAGAACTTACAAACAAAATTAGATGTTATCGGGAATAATGTGGCTAATGTCAACACCTATGGTTTCAAAAAAAGTCGTGTAACATTCAGTGATACGATGAACCAAACAATATCTGGTGCTAGTGCCGCGACAGCAAATAAAGGTGGTACCAACTCTAAGCAGATTGGATTGGGGTCAACTATCGCAACAATTGACACCATTCATACTCAATCAAGCTTGCAAACTACTGGACGAGATCTTGATTTGGGTATATCTGGAGATGGTTATTTCGTCGTCAAAGAAGGAGATGTATTATCTTATACACGTGCTGGTAACTTCTATTTAGATGATAATGGCACGCTTGTAAATTCTAATGGAATGAAAGTGCAAGCCTACAAGGTTGATGCAAACGGAAAACTATCAAAAACAATCGGAGATGTATCTGTAAACGTTAATGCGGTTTTACCTGCTGTAACAACTACAAAAGTAACCGTAAGTGAAAACTTGGCAGCGGACGCAATTGAGGGTTCTGTATTCAGCCAGCAAATAAAAGTTGTTGATGAAAAAGGTAAAGAACAAACAACAACTATTTATTTCAAGAAAAATGGTGAGAATAATTGGGGAGTTTATGATCAGGATCCAACTTCGGACTCTGAACTAGAGCCATTAACTACTCTTAGTTTTACGGATGGTAAATGCGATGTGACAAGCGATGTTAACCTATCAATTGATATTAGTAAAGGTGATGACAGTGATGATAGTAAAAAAATAAAATTAGATTTCGATTTCTCTACTCTCACCCAAGTTGAAGGAGCAACTACAGCTATGGTCAACCCGAATGGTAATAAAGAAGGGAAACTGGAGAGCTTTAATTTTGGGCCATCAGGTGAAATTAGCGGTATCTACTCAAATGGGAAAATTGTGACTTTGGGTCAACTGGCTATTGCCAAGTTTACAAATGCATCCGGATTGACTAAAACAGGAGGCAATATATTCCAAGAATCAATAAACTCTGGTACAGCAAACATCAATGTCGCAGGTGAAGGACGCGGAACAATAGCATCAGGTTCTTTGGAAATGTCCAACGTCGATTTATCAGAAGAGTTTACGGAAATGATCGTCGCGCAACGTGGATTCCAATCGAATTCAAGAATTATCACGACGTCGGATGAAATTTTACAAGAGCTGGTTAACTTAAAACGATAAGTTAAGGGAGGGAGGAGCCAGGTGCTTATTTGCTCTGGCTCCTAAATATTATTATTAAAGTCACAAGGCTGAATGGCAAAAGCTTTCATATCAATGCATTGTACATAGATACGGTCGAATCGCTGCCGGATTCGACTATTACG
>NZ_JBFUIB010000398.1:0-3478 GCF_056402095.1 Peribacillus sp. P4_C12 | reverse complement strand
CCTCATTATTGCGTGTTATTGCTTGAGTCATAATCCGTTGTTGTTCGTTTTTATGGACTAGTGGATCTCCCTCAGCCGGACTGGATCTGCGTTTTCTGCCGATATATGTTACAGAAAGGTTACCTGGTGCCGCTGCATTTAAGCGAGGTTCAACAAATGTCCAAGCTCCCATGTTTTTCGGTTCTTCTTGTGCCCAGAAGATTTCTTTTAGGTTCGTATATTTTTTCAATGCTTCTTGAACGCCAGTGAACGGGAATGGATAAATCTCTTCGATACTGATGATTTGCAACCAATCCGTATTTTTTTCAGCTGCTGCTTTTTCACGAAGTTCAACAACCAATTTACCTGTTGCAAAAACAATGCGCTCTACTGCTTTTGGTTTTTTGCCCAATGCTTTTGTTTCTACGAATGATTCAAAACTACCTACACTGAATTCTTCAGCTGTAGAAGCCATCACCTGATTACGAAGCATACTCTTCGGTGTCATGATGACAAGTGGACGTACTTGCTCTTGTTCCAGTATTTTAGCTTGTCTTCTAAGGATATGGAAGTATTGAGCTGCCGAACTTAAGTTAGCAACTGTCCAGTTGTTTTCAGCTGCTAATTGAAGGAAACGTTCTAAGCGGGCACTTGAATGCTCTGGTCCTTGTCCTTCATATCCGTGTGGAAGCAGCATAACAAGACCTGATCTTTGACCCCATTTTGCACGGCCTGCCGCGATAAATTGGTCAAAGATTACTTGTGCTGTATTTGCAAAGTCACCGAATTGACCTTCCCAAAGAACAAGTGTTTCAGGTGCGAATACATTATAACCATATTCATACGCTAGAACTGCTGTTTCAGTAAGCGGGCTGTTATGAACAGCGAATGAAGCTTTAGCAGTTTCAAGTGTGTGAAGTGGTGAATATGTTTTTCCATTAACACTGTCATGCAACATAATGTTACGCTGTGCGAATGTTCCACGCTCTGAATCTTGTCCAGTTAGACGAATTGGAGTACCGTCATTCAAAATGGATGCAAATGCAAGTGTTTCAGCATGCGCCCAGTCAATTTTACCGTCATCTCCAAATGAATCTAAGCGACGTGATAAGATTTTCCCTAATTTTTTATTAGGTGTAAATCCTTCTGGCCATTTAACAAGTTCTTCATTAATTGAAACAAGTTCTCCTTTTGATACAGCTGTTTCAATAGTAGGAAGTCCTTTTTCAATAATGCCCGGCGGGTTACATTCTTTAGTAGCTTCTGGTTTATTTCCAGAAATTCTCGCATAAGCATCTGCCAGTTTTGTATCTACTTGCTCTGCCACTGTTTTAACTTCATCTTCTGTGAACTCGCCAGATTGAATAAGTTTATTAGCATAAAGTTCTTTAACTGTTGGATGCTTATGAATCAATGCATACATTTCAGGTTGAGTAACCAATGGCTCATCCATTTCATTATGACCGAAACGTCTGTAACCGATTAAATCGATCAAGAAATCTTTATTATATTTTTCGCGATATTGGTTAGCAAGGTTTACTGCAGCCATACATGCTTCTGGATCGTCAGCATTCACATGCACGATAGGCACTTCAAAGCCTTTAGCCAAATCACTAGCATATTTAGTTGAGCGTGAATCTTCACTTTCCGTTGTAAAACCAATCATGTTATTAGCGATGATATGAATAGCTCCGCCAACTTGGTAACCGCGCAGACGGCTTAAGTTAAACGTTTCCGGTACAATTCCTTCACCAGGGAATGCTGCATCACCATGAATCAGGATTGCAAGTGATTTTGAAATATCTTGAACCGGGAAGCCTTTTTCTGTACGGTCTTCTTGGGCCGCACGAGAATACCCTTCCACGATTGGACCAACTACTTCCAAGTGACTTGGGTTATTCGCAAGAGTAATTCTTGCTTTTTGTATATTTGCTTTAGTAATTTGTTTATCCAGACCTAAATGGTATTTAACATCTCCTGTCCATCCGTAATTAATGCCAGTTGAACCTTCGGAAGGAACTAAATCTTTATTAGGTGAATGTTGGAATTCTGAAAAAATAACCTCATATGGTTTTCCTAGAACATGTGCAAGTACATTTAAACGTCCTCGGTGAGCCATCGCAATATTTACATTTCCAGTTCCATTTTGAACAGTCTGTGAAATCATTTCATCTAAAATCGGTACTAAAGTATCTAGTCCTTCAATAGAGAAACGTTTTTGCCCTACATATGTGCGATGAAGGAATTTTTCGAACCCTTCAACTTCATTCAAGCGTTTAAGTAATAATGCCTTTTTCTCTTTAGCCACTTCCGGGAACATGTTTCCGGATTCGACCATATCAGTAAGCCATTGCTTTTCGTCCAGGTCATTAACATGGTGAAATTCAAAGGCTATCGTTTTTGTATAAAGTTGTTTTAGGTATTGTACGGCTTCGTATCCGTCTTTCACATCATTAGGTGATTCGGGACAAATAAAGTCAGCCGGGATTTTTCTTAAATCATCTGCAGTCAACCCATATTTTTCGAAGTGAATTTGTTCCGTGTCTAATGCTTCTTCTTTTAAAGGATAAATATTTGCAGCTAGATGTCCATATGCACGGATATTTTCCGCTAATTTTACTGCAGACATTATTTTCTTCATAGGAAGAACTTCTCCAGTTTGTACAGTTGGTGCATTTCCGATAGTTACTTCAGCCGATACATCAAATGAAGGAGGACCTGATACTTCAAAAAAGTTTCTCAGTTCCGGATCTACTTCTTCCGGATTGGCTTGAAATAGATCGTATTGCTCCATGACATACCCAAGGTTTGGACCTGAAAAAGTTTTCCATGGGTCGTATGCCTTAGCGTCCTTGATGGTCATTTTGTAAACCCCCAAATTTTTCTCATAATTTTTTTCATTGCGTTTTATCCATCCCCAAATTCTTACTTCTAAATTTTCCCCAAATATATGATATATAATAAACAAATTTGGTTATTGAATAATAAAATTTTTAAGGATAAAACGTTTTCAGATGTTATATTAACATGTTTTTGTCGAAATATCCAAAGGTTAAAACACTTTATTCACCCTTTTTGAAACTATTTTTCTGCTTAATTCGTCATATTACGCCTTTAACAGACTTTATTGCTCATTTAAGTCCTTTTTCGCTAAAAAAAGATTTTTGTATTTTTGCATTTTGATTATCACCAGGTATATCTTACCATACCAAAAACCCTTTAAAATCAGTCAAACTGCCAAGCTGTTAAACTCAGATTCCCATATTGAAAAGTCCGGTGTAACAGCTTTGGCTTTTTGTTGTCATCTCCTGATCCCATGGCGATGACTAATGGAATAAAATGCTCTTTTGTAGGTACAGCATCTTTACTATAAGGAGCCATTTGCTCATAGTTAACCAAAGTCTCCATATCCCAATTCATGATCTTTTCTTCTACCCACTCCTCAAAACTGATTGCCCATCCCTCTGCCACATGCATATCTTCCTGAATATGGTTAAAG
>NZ_JBFUIB010000397.1:0-3488 GCF_056402095.1 Peribacillus sp. P4_C12 | reverse complement strand
TTTTAGAGGAGAGATTTCTCCACAAGTTGATACATCGATATCAGCCCTGAATGTACTAATACCTTCATTCGGATGATATTCAGGATATGTATGAACAGTAATGTGGCTCTTATCCAGTTGCATGACAACATTATTGGGTAAAGGGCCGGGGGATTCCTCATAGGTACCAGTCGGCACTTCTACGACAGGTCCTTCGGAAACAAGCATCGTTACACTCGCACCCTGTGGAATATAATCCTGTTTCGCAGTATTCAAAACGTGTGCTCCAATTAAATCCGAAACATTATGCAAAATCTTCGAAAGCCTTTCTGCATTATACTGTTCATCGATATATTCTAGGTAGGCTTCGCGTTCTTTCTTTGTTTTTGTAAAACAAATATCATACATATTAAAACTTAATGATTTCGTAAGATTATTAAAACCATGGAGTTCAATTCGTTGTTCTGGTGTAAGTTTCATGATCGATTCCCCTTATTTTTTTTACAACTGTTCTTATAGTTACCCTTTATTAGAAATAAAAAACTAAAGGGAAGAATTTATGGCTAATAACCTTAATAAAAAAAGAGCAGTTGCAATAAATATGTAACTGCTCTTTTTCCCTATTTTGCTTCGGATTGTATTAATTTCTTTCTTTTAATCGGTGAAAGTGCACGTTCTAACCACCCTAATAAAATGTCAGCCAGAATAGCCATTAATGCTGTTGGTATAGCTCCTGCGAGAATAATTGCGGTACCATTCGAAGCATTGGTTCCCCTTACAATGATATCACCCAGCCCACCTGCGCCGACGAATGTGCCGACTGCAGTTACACCAATTGCAACGACAAGTGCCGTTCGTAGACCAGCCATGATGACAGACAGGGATAATGGCAGTTCGACCATTCCTAGTAATTGGAACTTCGTCATCCCCATAGCCTTACCCGATTCTAAATAGGCATGATCAATGTTTGTAATTCCTACATACGTATTTCTTAGGATTGGTAGTAAAGAATATAAAAACAATGACAAAATAACTGTGTTTGTCCCCAGTCCCATTACTAACATAAGGAGAGCAAGCATTGCTAAGGCTGGTGTGGTTTGTATGACATTAGTTATCGAAAACACCCAATTACTCAACTTTTTATGCTTTGCGATGAATATACCTAGCGGGATAGCAATGATTGCTGCAAATAGAACTCCGTAAGCAGACATTAAAAAGTGGCGATAAAATTCAGTAAGTACGTACATCCAATTCTGGGAGTAATACGTTCCCAGTTGTTCCAAGGTTTCCATTAGATTGCACCTCCCATTTATTCAAAATAATTATGCGCTTCAAGGAACTCCGTTGCTACAATCGATGGTTCTTTCAAGTTTCCATCAACTTCATAGTTCAGTTCCTGCATCGTTTCGGTTGTGATTTCTCCAATTAACTTAGTTAGTTGATTTTCTATTTCCGGATATCGTTCTAACGCATCTTTCGTGACAACAGGTGAACAATCATAAGGAGGGAAATATTGTTTGTCATCTTCTAAAAGCTGCAAATTATTCACCTTAATCCGTCCATCTGAAGAGTATGCGAGGACAATGTCCATCTGACCATTTTTGACAGCGTCGTAAACTAGTCCAATTTGCATCGGATAGGTTTCTCCGAATTCTAATCCATAGGTGTCTACGAATCCCTTATAGCCGTCCCCTTTTCTTTTCAGCCAAGCACTATCGACACCTAATCTCAAATTCCCTGCATCTTTTTCCAAATCCGATATTTTTTTATAGCCTTTTTCCTCTGCCAATTCATTTGATATCGTAAATGCATAAGTATTATCAAATCCATAAGAATCGTAAAATTTGAATCCATATTGTTTTTTAAATTCCTTTTGAACAATTTCCATTGCCTTTACTGGATCTTTTTCAATATCCTGAGCTAAAACACTCGTTAAATCCGTCCCCGTATAACGAGTTGCGGCTACATCAATATCCCCATTCTCCATTGCTTGTTGCTGGACGAAATTCGAACCTAAATTCTTAATAATCTTCGTATCAAGGTCTGTATTTCGTTCAAGTAGTTGTGCTATCATGTTTGCCAAGATTTCGGATTCGGTCATACTCTGCGCACCAATTTTAACCGTTTTTTCAGAAGATGACMCCAACCCAGGCAACGAGCAGCCGTTGATGAATAATGAAAACACTATAAGGGTAGTAAAACTTATTTTTCTTATTTTTTTATACATGGTATTCCTCCTCAAGCAACTTCCTTCATACCTTTTAATCCTTTTGGTACGACTTTTCGTTCAATGATCGAGAAAACATAATCCACCAGGATAGCCATGATGATTACCGGTACAGCACCTGCGATGATATATTCTGTTTGGTATAAATTCAAACCAATAAATATGTAATCTCCAAGTCCTCCGCCTCCAATAAAGGAAGCCAATGTTGCCCAGCCAATTAAATAAACAGAAGCAGTGCGAATCCCAGCCATAATGACGGAAAGTGCAAGAGGAAATTCAACTAGAYGAATTCTCTCCCAACTCGTCATCCCGATGCCTCTACCAGATTCAAGTAAATTTTTATTTACACCTTTAATGCCTGTATACGTATTCCTGAGTATAGGTAAAACAGAATAGAAAAATAACGCAATAATAGCGGGTGTCTTCCCAACACCGAGGAATGGAATGAAAAATGCTAGTACTGCCAAGCTTGGCAACGTCTGCATGATGTTTGCAATTCCAATAATTATAGATGCGCTTTTTTTCATACGGGTCAACAAAATGCCAAGCGGTACAGCAACTAGTATTCCAAGGAATACAGCAATCATAGATATATATAAATGCTCCCACGCCTTGTAAAGCAACTCAAGCCAATTCGTTTGTAAAAAATCGAGCAATGTTTCCATCTCATTCACCTCCTAAAACATTTCAGCCATTTCAGCCACTAGATTATCTTCTTCCCCCCAGATGCTGTCGTACACGATGTCAACCAGTGTAGCTCTAGTAACAATTCCGACCAAATGTTTATTTTGGTCAACGACCGGCACATATTTAAATCCGCGTTTTAAAATCTTCTGAACTGAATCACGGATTAATGAGTCTTGATTTACAGAATAGACTTCAGTTTTGATTACTTCACTAATAAATGTAGCTTTTTTACGATATTCACTAATCGTTTCAACATCTACAAATCCTTTTAATACATTCTCTTCATCTACCACGAGCAGAGAATCCACTCGTTTTTCTCTCATAATAGTGATAGCGTTAGTAAGAGACTTTTCCTCAGTAATTGAAATGGGATTACGACTCATGATTTGTTCGACCAATTGCACGTTTGGTCTTGTTTGAAGCAATCGTTCTTTACCGATAAATTCTTCAACAAATTCATTGGCTGGGTTTCTGAGAATTTCATCCGGGGTTCCCACTTGAACGATTTCTCCAGCCTTTAAAATCACAATACGATCAGCAAGTTTAATCGCTTCATCCATATCATGGGTAACAAAAACAATTGTCTTATTAAGTG
>NZ_JBFUIB010000396.1:0-3495 GCF_056402095.1 Peribacillus sp. P4_C12 | reverse complement strand
GCCTCTAAATTTTTATAATACCCCTTCATTAATGAACGACCCGGAATCCCTTTAACTACGATTTGACCTGATTGTCCATTTTGTACTTCATTTCCTATTTCATCGACTATTTTTACTTCATAACCAATGGTAGGCTTTCCAATACTTTTATTATTGCGAATCCCATCTAATGGATTCATTAATGGTACTCCCACAGTTTCAGTCATCCCATACATCTGTAGTAAAGAGACATTATACTTCCCTTCAAAATCCTTTAATTGTTCTTCCGCAACCGACTGAGCAAACCAGATAACTCTTAAAGAATGATTAATATCAGTTTGGTCGAATTTCTGTGCAAGAATCATTCTTATTGGTGCAGCGAATAAGGAACCTACCGTTGCACCTAAACTTTTGGCTTGTTTGAAATAACGCGAAGCACTAAATCGTTCGGTTATTGCAATACTGCCCCCTACTACTAGAGCAGACATTGTAGAATAATACTGTGCATTTCCATGAAACAATGGAAGAACGATTAATTGCCTATCATTCGGAGCTAGGCGAATTGATTTTGACATAACTTCCCCTGTGAATAGATAGTTCGCGTGTGTAATCTGAACCCCCTTTGGTTTTGATGTCGTACCTGATGTATAAAGTAATGAAGCCACATCCTCGGAATCTACATAAATATCCGGTAAGTCAGATTTAGCTTTTGCTATTAAGTGCTTTAAGTCTTTATCCACATATTTCTCACTTTCACATCGAACTAGCAATATTTCCTGTAAATACGGTAGACTTTCACGTGTGTTTGTAAATTTGTCTAAATATTTCTCTTCCGTAATGAGAAGTATTGACTCCGAATGATTCAGTAGATATTCCATTTCATCTTTAGTAGATAAAATGTTGGTTGGGACCATAATAGCCCCGATATTAGCCAATGCAAACCACGAAGTCATAAACTCTAGACAATTTGGGAGATGCAATGTTACATGTTTACCTTTCGTTACACCTAAATCAATAAATACGTTACTTAAACGATTTACTGTATCAGCAAATTCACCATAAGTTAATTCAAATCTCTGCTGTTCTATATCTTCAAAAAGTAGAAACGTTTTATCTTTGTGCCTAGCTGCTTGCTCGTTTAATAACTCTTTCAATGTTCTATTTCCGACAATATCCATACCATTTTCCCCCTTTAAATCCCAGCATGTTTGACATACCTAAATAAAACGCTTACATTTCTTACCGAAGAATACAAAATAGAGACTATATTCACAAACTACAGTCTTCGATTTCATTATAATTATACATCGCATCACAGTCAATTAATTTTCAGAATATTTACATTTCTATTATAATTATGGTAATTCGGTATTCCCAAGCTCTATTGTATCAAGGTATTTAAGAAATAAATAAAGAACATCTCCTCAAATCCTGTATAATTAACTTTATTAAAAAACTACCAACTGACTCGAGTGAGGCCCTATTCCTAATGAATAGCGGCTGATGGATATAAATTAACAAAGTTGTTATTCATTATAATCGCCAAAATAAAATGAGGTTTATAGTTATGAGAAGTTCTTCGAATGGCAATTTTTAAACCACCTTTTAAAAAGGAGAGATATAAATGGCACGTTCTACTCCAAGACAAATTAAATCCCAGCAAACTAAAAAGAAAATTTTAGAAGTTGCTCTGGATCTTTTTAGCAAAAAAGGATTCAATCAGGTTTCAGTTGATGAAATTGTAAGTGTTAGCAATACATCAAAAGGTGCGTTCTACGTGCATTTTAAATCTAAGTATGAAATCTTCATTGAAAAGTTTAAAGAGATTGATGATTTTTATGCCTCTTTCACTAAATCAATACCTAAAGACCTTAGCTGTAGTGAGAAAATTCTTCTCTTAACCAAATCTCAAATGGTTTTTTTGAGAGATGACTTAGGAAAGGATTTGATGAGAACAGTTTACGTTAGTGCATTGATTCCAAATCAACCTAAATCTCTTTCAGACACAGATAGAACCCTATACAGAATCGTTCATTCATTTGTTCAAGAAGGACAAGATGCAGGAGAATTTAGAAAAGAGATTCCATCTGAAGAAATTACTATGCTGATCACACGTTGCATGCGCGGAACACTTTATGATTGGCTTATATTTGGAGGGGATTTTGATCTTGTAGAGGAAATTCAAAAATTTATTCGTACCATTTTAGTTGAAAACATATCGACAAAGTAATAGAAATTTCACGCTTATTGTTAACATGTCATATTTTTACTAGCCTATTAAAAGCTAAATAAAACCACAGAAACCTATAAAACCTTTTAGAAATATAGAAAGTGCGCTTAGACATCCTAACACCACTCCACAAAAAAAGGTAAGAGCATAATTATGCTCTTACCTTTTTCAACTTCACTTTGCTACTTCTTCTTTCGCTGCCGCCATATTCATATTAGTTTCAGCATGCTCTTGATTAATTGTAGTCGGGAACAAATTACGCTTACCTGAGAAATTCTCAAGTAAGTCTTTGACATCAATGCCTGAAGAAGCCTTTAATGACTCCTGCAATGTTGCCATTAAATTTGTTGCATACCCAGTCACTTTATTCGCACCGCCATTCGCACCACTTCCACCCGTATCCACTACGGTAATTTTGTCGATATTACTAAGTGGACCTGCTACTTGTTTAGCATATTCCGGTAGCATTTTCAAAATCATATCCATCACTGCCGCTTGCCCAAACTGTTCAAAGGCTTCAGCTATCTTCTGCTTAGCTTCCGCTTCTGCCACCCCTTTTAACCGGATAATTTCTGCTTCCGACGTACCTTGGGCCCTTTGTGCATCCGCTTTTGCAAGTCCATCCATTCTGACACGTTCTGCTTCTGCTTTCGCCATAGCTTCAATTTTATATTTATCGGCATCCGCTTCTGTAATCTGTTTCATCTTATTAGCAGAGGCTGCCTGCTCTACCGCATAGCGGTCAGCATCCGCCTTTTTCTTCACCTCAGAATCATATTGCTTTTCACGGCGGAGAATTTCTTTTTCTTCAAGCTCGATTTGCTTTTGCCGCTCGATGATTCTGATTTGCATTTCCTGTTCCGTAACTTCCTGTTTTGACCTTGCTGTTTCTAGGTCATAAGCTTGGTCAGCTCGGGCTTTGGCAATATCTTGCTCGCGTCGGAACTCGGCGACCTTTAGCTTGTTGATTTTTTCGGCTTCCGCTATTTCTGTAGCCCGTTCGACTTCAGCACGCTGGGCTTCCTTTGAAGCTTCTGCACGCTTGATTCGCGTTTCTTTCTCTGCCTCCGCTGTTGCAATATCTGCATCTCTCTTTACTTGTGCAATTCTTGGTTTACCAAGGGATTCAAGATATCCATTTTTATCTCGGACATCTTTAATTGTGAACGATACGATGATGAGTCCCATTTTTGCCAAATCTTGTGAAGCCACCCTCTGTACTTCCTGGGAAAACTTTTCGCGATTTTTATAAATCTCCTCAACTGTCATCGAGCCAAGAATGGAAC
>NZ_JBFUIB010000395.1:0-3504 GCF_056402095.1 Peribacillus sp. P4_C12 | reverse complement strand
TTCCTTCAACAAGCAAAATCACGCAAAGAGCTGCTTGAAGAAATGGAAGATGATTATGCAGGCTTTTTTCAAGGTGTTAAAGAAGTTTTAAAAGCGAAAGAAACCCTTCGAGGCATTGAAGGGGCAGTTGCAGAATTAATTAAGGTTCCAAAGGAATATGAAACGGCCATTGAAACGGCACTGGGTGGAGCGATGCAGCATGTGGTTGTAGAGCGCGAAGAGCATGCACGTGAAGCCATCACCTTCCTGAAGAAAAATCGGTACGGCAGAGCGACTTTCTTGCCTTTATCAGTCATAAAAGGAAGAGAGATTTCACCGAACCAATTATCGATGCTGAAAAACCATGCTGCTTTTGTCGGGACTGGTTCATCATTAATCCAATATGATGAAAGACATGCAGCAATCGCGGCAAACCTACTTGGCACCGTCATTATCACGACAGATTTAAAGGGTGCTAATGACCTGGCAAAAATGGTGCAGCACCGTTTCCGCTTTGTAACGCTTGAAGGGGATGTCGTCAATCCAGGTGGTTCAATGACAGGTGGAGCGCTTAAGCAAAAAACAACCTCTCTGCTTTCAAGGAAAACTGAATTGGAAGAACTGCACCAAAAACTTGCCGCCATGGAATCGAAAACGAATCAGCTTGAAAAGCAGGTCAAACAGTTTAAAGTGGATGTTGGTGTTCAAGAGCAAACGCTTGAACAAACCAGAAAAGCAGGTGAAACCCTTCGTTTACAGGAACAATCCCTAAAGGGTGAACTTCGTGAAGTGGAGCTGCAGGAAAGAAATGTGAATGATCGTCTGCATCTTTATGATTTGGATAAAAATTCATATTTAGAAGAGCAACAGCAAAAAACAGCTAGACTGGAAGAATTGGAAGAGCTCTTGGATTCATGTAAAACTGAAATTGAAGAGCTTGACCGATTGATTGCTGATATGACGAAACAAAAACAATCTCAACAAACCTCTAAAGAGAGCCTTTCTGAAGAAACAAATGAGTTAAGAGTTACATTGGCCTCTAAACGTGGACAGCTACAAAACCATAAAGAAAAGATGGAGCGCCTTGAATCGGATCTTGCAAAAGAAACAAGCAGACTTGCTGAAAATAAGGATGATTTGGGACTCTTGACTAATGAAATGACTGACAGTTCGAGTGGAGAAGAGACACTTGAGGATATGGCACAGCAGAAATTGCTTGATAAAAATAGAGCAATTGAAGAAATTTCCCTGAAAAAACAAGAAAAAGCCGAAATGCAATCGCAGGTTGAAGCGTTTGAAATATCCTTAAAAGAGGAAAGCCGCCTTTATAAGGGTATCGTAGAAGTGATTAAGGATGAAGAGGTTAAACTAACCCGACTTGATGTGGAATTAGAAAATCGACTAGACCATTTACGCGAAGAATATACGCTATCCTTTGAAGGGGCTAAAGAACAGTATCCATTGGTGATGCCTGTAGAAGAAGCTCAAAAGAAGGTGAAGCTCATCAAACTTGCCATCGAGGAATTAGGGACGGTTAATTTAGGGGCGATTGAGGAATACGCGCGCGTGGCCGAACGCTATGAGTTCCTTCTTAGCCAAAAGGAAGATCTTCAGCAGGCGAAAGATACATTATTCCAAGTTATCGATGAGATGGATGATGAAATGAAACGCCGCTTTGCGGATACCTTCTATGCGATTCGTGAAGAGTTTGAGCAAGTCTTTAAAGCGTTGTTTGGCGGGGGTAGGGCTGAGTTGAAACTGACAAATCAAGATGATTTACTTAATACGGGAGTAGATATCATTGCTCAGCCGCCGGGGAAAAAATTGCAGAATTTAAGTCTCTTATCCGGTGGAGAACGAGCGTTGACCGCGATTGCACTTTTATTCTCCATTTTAAAAGTTCGACCAGTGCCTTTCTGTATCCTTGATGAAGTCGAGGCAGCTCTTGATGAGGCGAACGTAGTACGTTTCAGCCAATTTTTAAAGAAATTCAGTAGGGAAACACAGTTTATCGTGATTACTCATCGTAAAGGTACGATGGAGGAGGCAGATGTCCTCTATGGCATTACGATGCAGGAGTCAGGTGTCTCCAAACTCGTTTCCGTCCGCATGGAAGAATCAGAGAACTTTGTAGAAGTATAAATTCATGAATTAGAGGAAGTGGGACAATGAGTTTTTTCAAGAAGCTAAAAGAAAAATTTACGACCCAGGAAGAAAAAGAAGTAGAAGTATCCATTGGCGAAAAATTTAAGCAAGGTTTAACTAAGACGAGGAATTCCTTTACTGGACGGGTTAATGAACTCGTTGCCCGTTACCGGAAAGTGGATGAAGACTTTTTTGAAGAACTTGAGGAAATCCTCATCCAGGCTGACGTAGGCTTCGATACAGTAATGGAATTAATCGATCAATTAAAAATGGAAGTGAAACTCCGCAATATCTCTGATACGAGAGAAGTGCAATCTGTTATTTCCGAAAAACTTGTCGAAATCTATCAAGGTGATGAGGAAAAGACATCAAGCCTGAACATACAAGAAGATGGTTTAACTGTCATACTGTTTGTCGGAGTGAATGGGGTAGGTAAAACAACGACAATTGGTAAACTTGCTCATAAGTTTAAGGCAGAAGGGAAATCGGTTGTATTAGCAGCTGGTGATACATTCCGTGCCGGAGCAATTGAACAGCTCGAGGTATGGGGAGAACGTGTTGGTGTCAGTGTAATCAAGCAAGGAGAAGGTTCTGATCCTGCCGCGGTTATGTTCGATGCCATTCAGGCTGCTAAGGCACGTAAGGCGGATATCCTGATTTGTGATACAGCTGGACGTTTGCAAAATAAAGTGAATTTAATGAAGGAATTGGAAAAGGTGAAACGTGTAATTGAACGTGAAATACCTGGTRCACCACATGAAGTGTTACTTGCTCTTGATGCAACAACAGGACAAAATGCACTTATTCAAGCCAAGACGTTCAAGGAAGCGACCAATGTTTCTGGAATAGTCTTAACGAAGCTTGATGGCACAGCGAAAGGTGGAATTGTCTTGGCAATCCGCAATGAGCTATCTATTCCCGTTAAATTTGTCGGGCTTGGTGAAAAAATGGACGATCTTCAGGAATTCGATGCTGAGAAATATGTATACGGCCTCTTTGCTGATATCATTGATAAAGAAGAAACCTAATATTTTTTGGTAGTCCGGAAGGGATTTTCTCTTCCGGATTTTTTTGTCATTTTTTTTTGCACATCTCCATTACATTTCAGCATATTTATACATATGTTGACGCCACAGGCAGAAGCATCTGACCCGAAGGTTAAAATATCGATTGAACCAGGTTTTGATAGATACATAAAGCGTTCAATGGCAATGCCAATGAAAGTGCAAATTGAAAATAAGGGAGAGGCCGGACAAGGCCAACAAGGGGGTCAAGAGGACAACAAGGCGTCGGACAGGGCCAACAATCAGGACGAGGCGGTAATGGCGGTGGAGGGAAAGGAGGAAGACGGGAAGGAAAAGAACATAACACTCTCAAAGG
>NZ_JBFUIB010000394.1:0-3516 GCF_056402095.1 Peribacillus sp. P4_C12 | reverse complement strand
CTCTTTCGCCATCCTACCCGTCAGCTAACTTCGTCGGCTAAAGCGAAGGAGGTCATTAGACCACCTTAATTCAGGAGGCTTTTTTTGTTGTGATTAAAGCAAAAAAGCAACCTGTCATTTCAGTAGGTCTTTTTATTATGCCTATAAATGAAAAGGTTTCTTGGAAGACTGATCGCAGAGAGAGCTGTATAGCTTGCTAGGCGTTAAGTAGACCAATGAGTACTTTTTCTCCAACAATATGTTTGCTTGTGCAAGTCATTCTTTTTTCCGCTGCGTGAATGTTTTTTACGCTGCTGGAATCTGAATAGAATTTGCATGGCTGCATACTGGAGAGAGAGTAAGCATTGGTCTATTTTTTTATGTTTTAGTAGTCAGGATTATCTAACCAAGAAAAAATTAAGCGTGGAAAACAAAAAAAGTAAGTGGAGCGATTGTATGGGAAAAGTACTGATTAGAAATTATTCAAATTTAGTAAAGAATAGCATCTTGGCTAGCCATATGCACACAAATAATCTGTAAATATTTTACTATGACAAAAAGTGGTTTAAGATCACTATCAATTTTCCCGAATGCACGAGCTTTTTATAACTGTATCTCTTTCCTAATTCTCTTATTGATGGAATTAACATTGTTAGAATTTTTTCAGAGTTCAAACCTTACAGACTAATAGTAGTCACTTGTCATAACCAATATATTAGCATGTGTAAAAGAATGGGAGCTGATTGTGTTATCGGATTTTAACAAACAATGTTCTCTAGTTTAATTGCCAGTAATTATTAAGCGGTGAAAAAAAGAAATTTATTCTTAATGATTGTTTGGAATGAGAAGGGAGAAATTCACATGGATTTTGTATCGATATTACTTATAGCTATAACTTTTTTTCTCTTTTTAGGATTTATTCTTTTTTGTAACAAAGTTATAGAAAAAGAGGGAGAGTAGATAATGTTTTTATTTCTTATCGTCGGAGCGATTACATTGTATTTAATTCATGCTCTAATTTATCCAGAAAAATATTAATAGTTACTAACGGAGGAAAAGTAAATGGATTTATTACAAATCGGCGTGGTATTGGCACTTGTCGTTATATTAGCCATACCAATGGCCAAATATTTAACGAATGTTTATTCTCTTGAAATAACAAAACAAGATAGCATGTTTGGAAAAATAGAACGAGTTATTTTCAAACTATCTGGCATTGATACAAATGATATGAGATGGCAGCAGTATGCCAAGGCACTGCTATTGAGTAACTTAGTAATGTTTATTATCTCGTACATTATCATTCGCTTTCAAGGTGTTTTACCAGGTAACCCTAGTAAGATAGACAGCATGGAGCCATTATTGGCATTTAATACTGCTGCAAGTTTTCTTACAAATACCAATTTACAGCACTATAGTGGAGAATCGGGTCTTTCTTATTTATCTCAAATGGCAGTAATTATATTCTTGATGTTTACGACACCCGCTACTGGTCTTTCATTATGTATGGCATTTTTTAGAGGGTTARCGAATCAGCGGAGTATAGGAAACTTTTATGTGGATTTAATCCGTTCGATTACTCGGGTGCTACTTCCATTATCTATTTTGATTGGTTTAGTTCTAGTGTCACAGGGGGTGCCGCAAACACTTAATCCTACAGCAATTGCTAACACATTAGAAGGAGCCACGCAAAATATTGCAAGAGGTCCTGTAGCTGCATTAGAGTCTATCAAGCACATTGGTACAAATGGAGGAGGATTCTTTGGGGTCAACTCAGCCCATCCATTTGAAAATCCTAACGGTTTTACAAATGTCTTGGAAATATTATCTATGTTTCTTATACCTGCCGCTCTTCCATTGACTTTTGGATATATGGCGAGAAATAAGAAACAAGGCTGGATCCTTTTTTCAGCGATGGGATTAATGTTGCTTGTCTTCTTAAGTATTACTTTTATCAATGAAAAAAATGGTAATCCAGCATTAGAGAAAATAGGTCTTTCACAAGAGAATGGGAGTATGGAAGGAAAAGAGGTTCGTTTTGGTATTGCTCAGAGTGCATTATTTACAAGTGTGACAACAGCTGCTACTACAGGCTCTGTTAATAATATGCATGATACCCTTACTCCACTCGGAGGCATGGCACCACTGGCAATGATGATGTTGAACTGTGTGTTTGGCGGTGATGGAGTAGGGACGGTAAATATCCTTATGTATTCAGTAATGGCTGTATTTCTTGCCGGACTTATGGTTGGCCGTACACCTGAGTTTTTAGGTAAGAAAATTGAAGGAAAGGAGATGAAATTAATAGCAATAGCGATTCTTCTGCATCCATTAATCATCTTAGTACCCTCTGCTATAGCTTTAGCAACACAGTTGGGTTCATCGGCTATTTCAAACCCTGGTTTTCATGGTATTTCTCAAGTAGTCTATGAGTTTACTTCTTCTGCAGCCAATAATGGTTCTGGTTTTGAAGGTTTAGGTGACAATACACCATTTTGGAATATTTCGACTGGTTTAGTCATGTTGTTTGGCCGTTACTTCTCAATGATTGCAATGATTGCTGTCGCTGGATCATTACTCGCTAAGAAACGTGTTCCAGAAACAAACGGAACATTTAAAACAGATAATAGTACGTTCCTTGTTATTCTTTTAGCTACTGTTTTAATTATTGGAGCATTGACTTTCTTCCCAGTAATTGCACTTGGGCCAGTCGCTGAGTGGCTAACGATTAGATAAATGTTGAAAAGGAGTATTCCAAATGAGTACAAAGCGTAAAGCAAACGTAAGTAAGAAAATTGTTTTAGAGGCGATTAAAGATGCGTTCAAAAAATTAAATCCAAAAGTAATGGCTCGTAATCCAGTTATGTTTGTAGTTGAAATAGGGTTTGTTATTACCCTTCTCCTTTCAATATTCCCTGCACTTTTTGGTGGAATATCAGAAAGAGGATATAACATTGCAGTGACCATCATTTTATTTATGACCATTATTTTTGCTAATTTTGCTGAAGCTCTGGCAGAAGGACGCGGAAAAGCACAAGCTAATAGTCTTAAAAAGACAAAGCAGGATACTAAAGCAAGGTTAATCCTGAAAGATGGCAGCATAAAAATAGTCGATGCCACAGAACTACGCAAGGGCGATACAGTTTTAGTGAAAGCCAATGATTTAATTCCAACGGATGGTGATGTAATCGAAGGAGTGGCTGCTGTAGACGAATCAGCAATTACTGGTGAATCAGCTGCTGTAATAAAAGAGTCTGGTGGGGATTTTAGTTCGGTAACAGGTGGAACAAAAGTTATTAGTGACTATATCAAAGTCAAAGTAAGTACTGATCCTGGGGAATCTTTCCTTGATCGTATGATTAACTTGGTAGAAGGAGCTAAAAGACAAAAAACACCAAATGAAATTGCCCTAAGTACTCTGCTTGTTAGTTTGACACTTATCTTTTTGCTTGTATGTACTTCGCTAGTACCTATTGCTTCATATATCAAAGTGACATTGCCAATCGCTACCTTAATAGCATTACTGGTATGCTTGAT
>NZ_JBFUIB010000393.1:0-3519 GCF_056402095.1 Peribacillus sp. P4_C12 | reverse complement strand
GTACTAGTTGTATCTGTAATATCGTCTGGAATAGCGACATATAACCAAACATTAAACGTAGAGGCTTCAAGTAACCACCTAGTAGAACAAGAGAAGAAACAACAAGAAGCAAGGATTACGAACATAAACGTATTGAATACGATGACTTTACAGGTCACTTTTAATAAACCATTAGCTGCAGAAGATGTGGATCCAAACAATTTGGAGAATATTAAGAAACAATTCGAATTTAATCATGGCATGAGCATAGTCAATGTACCACGTTTGAAAACAGGAGCAAAAAGCACATACATCGTGCCAGTTGAAATTCAAAAGGATGACACCAAATACTCAATAAGCTACAAAGGGCAACGAGTAAAAACCTTTGAAGGAACAGATGAGAAAATTAATATTCGTAACACCCAACAAGTAACAAATGACACATTTGAATTGGAATCATTTTTAGAAGATGGTGTAACAGACTACGCAAATATTATCGAAGCGTATCGGGCAGGTCGAGGTGATTTAGCATTTGAATTAGATAACAGAAACAAAGACGAAAATGGGAAACGTTTCGAAATTATTTCGTCCTTACGTGATCGTGTTGTAACGATTACAGGCAGAAACGGAGAACGTTTTGTTGCGAATTACCTTCCTTTTACACAAGCAGCAGATGGAAGACAAGCCCCAAAATTTCGATTACCAGAAGGACGACAATTGAAACCAGGTGTAACATATACAGTGACATCAAAATGGGCAGATCTTGAAAATAAAAGGTTTAAGGCACAATACATCGCCCCACTTAAACTTCAATCGGCAGAAGCTATTGATAACAAGACTATTAAAATTGTATTAGATAAAGATCCAGGCATGGAGTTATTTGCAGGCAGAAGCATACAATTGCAAGGCGAAGATGGAAGCACGGTACAAGCACAATATCGTTTCTCTTCTCGTAAAGGCTCGGTTGGTTTGTTCGATGTTACAAATAATACATTGAAGACTGGTGTAAAATATAAAGTAGTACCCATGAACAATTGGGCAACTGCAGATTATATACCTTTAATAGTTAAGTGAATTTAGTATAAAAGGAAGAGAGACAATTAATGTTCTCTCTCTTTTTCTTGTAAGGAAGTTGGATTTTATTGACATAAAATGTTGGCGGAACCCCATGCAATTAAGCTAACAACGTAATTTACTAGATTCGAAATGATCCTTGTTTCAAAACCAGCGAGTGTAAAAAATAGCCATACAATCTTTTATGCCGGTGATATAAATTTATGTGTCCAATAATTTAATAGCTATCCTGAAGCTTTAAATATATGTATCTATTTTGGCATAATGCCTAGAAACATGAAAAGACCGCAATGCTTTCTTGAAGAAGAACATTGCAGCCTTTTGTTTCTTTGTTTCAGAGGTGAAAATAAATAGTGTTTTCTTAGAAATCTATCACATGATATTATGTCTCCTACGAAAGATCTGCTAAAAATGGTTATTGAAAGAATAGGATCTTCTAAAATGGCCAACACACCCAAATACTCCAAAGCCAAATGGCCGCCTCAAGTCATTTAAATCTATATTACTATTCATCAACTAAGGGTTCACGAAAAGACTCTTTTCTATCTTCGACTATCATGCGCAATCCACGCCTTGGTCTAAGTGTAATAGACGGAAGTGGTTTTACTTCATGATGGTCCGGCGCAAGCCTTATCCGATATCGTTGAGCAATGCACGCTAGGACAAGTACAGTTTCCATCATTGCGAAATGATTACCGATACAAACTCTCGCACCTCCGCCAAACGGAAAGTAAGCGAACTGAGGTAGAGTTTTCACAAAGTTGTTTTCAAATCGCTCAGGATTAAAAGAATCTGGATTATCAAAATACTCAGGCTTGTGYTGCATCACATACTGACTTAACAAGATCATATCGCCTTTTYTAAAATGATATCCTCCTATTACTACATCCTCCTCCACTTTCCGTGATACGATATAGCCAGGCGGGTATATGCGCATTGATTCCAAGATAATATTTTGTGTGTACGTTAATTTCATATAATCGCCAGGTGTAGGGTTACGATTACCGATTACGCTATCTATTTCATTGAAAAGTTTAGTTTCCACATCAGGGTGTTGTGAAAGCAAGTATAAGGTCCAGGAAAGCACGTTTGCAGTTGTTTCGTGACCGGCAAGGAAAATGGTCATTAGCTCATCACGTACCTGCTGGTTTGTCATAGCTAAGCCATCCTCATCATCTCGAGCATCCATTAAAATCCCAAGCATGTCCTCATGTCTCTCTGCATCTGCCCTACGTTTTTCAATAAAGTTATAAATCACTGTATCAAGTCTTTGTATCGAATTTTTAAATTCACGGTTATTTTTAGTTGGAACCCATAGTGGCAATTGAAGAAGTGTTCTCATCCTTTTGACGGCAATTCTCATGGATGATTCTATAGGTTCCCCGAGCACGTCATACCCTTCTTTGAGGTCCATACTGAACATGGTCTTGCTGATAATACCGAGAGCCATGCTCATCATATCTTCCGTAATAATCCGTTCTTCCCTGTTTTTCCAAGTGGATATATAGTCCATTGTTATATCAATCATATCCTGGGCATAATTGCTAATATGAGACTTTTTGAAAGAGGGTTGTATAAGTCTTCTTTGGCGCATGTGATATTCTTTTTCACTCGTAAGAAGGCCTTCTCCGATAATTGGTTTTAATGCATGGAAGTCATTTGATTTCAAGAAGGATTTTTGTTTTGTTACAAGTACTTGCTTAATTAAATCCGGATTTGAAATGAAGTAAACATTTTGGAAAGGTCCAAAACGAATTTTAGCAACATCTCCATATTCTTTTGCTAAGTGGGTAAGAAAGCCAAGTGTATCTGAAATAAACTCCTTTGAATGGCCAGTAATTAGTCTTCCTTTTGGGCCCTTGGGAGAATCATGTAAAAAATCTGTGTCACTCAATGGTTTGTATCCTCCATTTCGATATAAGTACTTTTAATCATCCTATGAGGAAAGTATTAATTGGTTTGGACAGGTTGTTAAAAAGAAGACTAACAAATATTTTTTTTTAAAAAAGTTTAAACAAATTGAATGAAATTACAAATGTGGATAAAGGAATACAGTTTAAAACCGAGGCTAAAATGTGGAGTTAGTATAGTTTCATGGACACATTTTAGTTAAGTCCTTACAATGATTTTTGAGAGGATGTGTCCGTCTTGGAACGTAAGAATACAGGTAAAAAATATAATAATGAATTCAAGAAGACGATTGTAGATCTTTATCACTCGGGTAATTCGGTCAAAGAATTAAGCGGCGAATATGGCGTATCAGAAGTTACCATTTATAAATGGGTTAAGGAATTTACTCCTATCGGTTTAGGGGAAGATTCCATGACTCCAAAGGAATTAGCAGCCATACAGAAGGAAAACCTTCGGTTAAAGCAAGAAGTTGAAATCTTAAAAAAGGCTATGGCCATATTCGCGAAAAAGTAACCGAGACAGATCTTACCGAATTTATTGAGGAACACAAGGAAC
>NZ_JBFUIB010000392.1:0-3523 GCF_056402095.1 Peribacillus sp. P4_C12 | reverse complement strand
CATATTGTATCCCCCTAATTTCAAAAAAAGAATAAGAGGCAGCGAAAGGCTGCCTCATTGTGTTATATCTATAGTATACAAAATCGTTTCTTTAAAAACTACCTGTGTTCACTTTTTCTGGACGGACCACAGGTTCTGATAATTTCTTTCCTTCTTCGTTAAGAATATCTGCACTGCCTTGCACCTGTACTTCAACACTTTCAATTCCCTTTTGCTCCGTCAAAGATAAAACTAATGCATCAAGAACATCTTGAGAAACCTTTTTCTCTTTAAAACTACCAAGAATGTTTTCGTTAAAATTGAGGGTAACCTTTCCTTCTGCCATTTTCGGCTGATCAAGTAAGGCCACATCACTCATGAAGCCCGTTTGCAGGTTTGTTCCAGAAGGACTCTTCGTTAATTCCTCAATAACTGCTGTTACATTATCGGACACCGTCTCGCTAATACGGCGTGTTACTGGTACATAATAGGTGTACTCCTCGTCCCCGCCAATGTAATAGACAGTCAACGCTTTCGTATTCGAAATATCTACCACGTCACTGGTATCAATATTGATTCCGGAAGACCGTGAGATATTTTCATCTATCGGCGTGCCATTGACTGGCATTTCCGTAATATCTTCCCCATTGATTCTCATTTGGATTTTATCAACCGAGTCGAATTGAGTTAGTGTCCATGTAATAGCTTGAAGAATTTTGAGTTCATCTTCTTTTTGATAATTTTTGAACTCCGGTGAAAAGTCAGCCACAGCCACTCCTTCTTTTATGTTTACACTTATTTGAGTATCGGCAGGAATAACCGCTCTAAACCCATTGGGAAGCTTATCTGTAACTGGTCCATTATCCACGAGGTAGTCAAGGGCCTGTTTTGCGACGGCTTCCGATTTAGGAAGTTCCATTGTCTGTGGAACCACATATCCACTTTTATCAATTAAATACAACTCGGTCTTCACTGTTGCTGTTTCACCAGCAGTCTTTTCCCCATCTGTTGCCGGCTGTTGCTCCCCGTTGGTCTCTTTTAATGAAGATTCATCCTCGACTAATGAAACATCCTTAGGCGGGTCAATCTCCTTTTTCTCTTCACCCCCAAATAATCCACATCCGGAAAGAAAAAGAGAAGATGCCAGAATGGTCACAGCCATTGTTACTTTTGATTTATTGGACATAAAATCACTCCTAGGACAGTTTGTACTCCTATTTATACGAGCCCTAAGGGAAAATAGACCAATTATTTTTCTCTCTGATCATGCAGCTGAGCAATCTGGCCGTACTGTTGTATGTTTGTCAGCTTTAATTTGACTTCAGGATTTCCTGCTTGAAACAAAGAAATCCCTTTACCTAATACTGTAGGAATAATAGAAAGAATCATTTCATCCACCAGCTGTTTTCTCATGAACTCACTAACTAACTCCGCACCACCGACTAGCCAAATCCTTGAGTCACCCTTTAGATTTCCTATGAAATCTCCCACATCTTCATTTACAAATTCCACATGCTCGTCTTTACCTTTCGCACTTCTAGAAAAGACGTAGCAGGTTTTATCTTGATAAGGAAATTCTTCTGCTAGTGTATGAATCTGTTGATACGTTTTGTTTCCCATGATCACCGTATCAATATTTTTAAAGAAATCGCCGTATCCATTATCCCCTGCACCTTCTGTCTCTTCAAGCCAACCTATGCTTCCATCCTCTCTTGCTATATATCCATCCATGCTTGTAGCTATATACATAACGATATGCTTTTGTGATACCATTTTTTTTGCTCCTTTCTACAAAAAAAAGACCTCCAAATGGAAGTCTTATAGGTGGTCAATTTTAATTGTTTCTATTGCATTGATATGAATACCGAGCCAACTCGATGCGATTGACCCAAACATATCTCTTGAACCAGTTGTGTAAAAACGATGAACCGGACGCTGCTTGCTTTTATTGATTAATCGATAGTAATCCAAAATAACACTTGCCTCACGGGCTGTCTCTTCCCCAGAGGAAATGACTTGTACTTTATCTCCCATATACTCTGAGATTACAGGCCCTAACAGCGGATAATGGGTACAGCCAAGGATTAATGTATCGATGTTCGTTTTCTTTAACGGGTTTAAAGTTTGAGCCACAACCCTATTCACGATTTTCCCTTGAAACTCTCCGCTTTCTACGATGGGGACAAATTTTGGACAAGCTAAACTATCCACTTTCACATCCGAATTGATGGAGGCAAGAGCGTCGTCATAGGCCTTGCTTTTCACTGTACCTTCTGTGCCAATTACTCCAATATGTAGAGCATTAGAAACCTTCAATGCCGCCCTTGCCCCTGGATGAATAACACCCAATACAGGAATCGGAAGTATCGCTCTAATTTCATCGAGCACCGCTGCAGTCGCAGTATTGCAGGCAATGATTAACATTTTAATATCCTTCTTCAATAAGAACCTTGTCATTTGCCAAGTGAAGGTTTGGACATCTTTTTTTGACCTTGGTCCATAAGGGCATCTTGCGGTATCGCCCAAGTAAATTATATTTTCATTTGGTAGCTGGCGCATGACTTCTTTAGCCACTGTCAAACCACCTACCCCCGAATCAATGATTCCTATTGGTTGTTTCAAAAATCTCGCCTCATTTTTCTTTCATTTCTTGATGTAGTTTTGCTAAAGTCCCACTTAGGGAAACGATATCGGATTCGCTGAAATTGACTAAAACGCCACTCAAGTACTGCTGCCGTTTGTTGATCACTTCTTCGATAATCCGTTCGCCTTCTTCAAGAARGTGAATGCGAACCACACGCCGGTCTTTCTCATCCTTGACGCGCTGAACAAGCTGATGTTTCTCCATGCGGTCAATCAGTTCCGTCGTTGTGCTAAAGGCAAGAAACATCTTCGTAGACAATTCGCCAATCGTCATGTCGCCCGCTTCAAAAAGCCATTGCAAAGCCAGAAACTGAGGAATAGTAATTTTATAATCACTCAGAATTTCCCGTCCCCTTTGCTTAAGCCATGACGAAACATAGCGCAATTCCCTTTCGATCTCGACCACATGTGCAGCCTGACTCTCTTCACCCATACACCCAGCTCCCCACTTCATGAAACTTATCATACTACCATTTTGGGGGAAAGTGAAATAAATTTCAAGATAGATTATCTAAAGGATATAATGAAACCCCCTCCATTAAAATAAGCAGCATCTAAAGAAGTCAACATGAGAAATTATCTCAGACTTCCTTATATGCTGCCAATGAATGGGAGAGAAAAAATATATAAGGCTTACGTATTAAAGAGTCAACACATTAAAGCTTAAGTTCTCCCATACGAAGGAGTTCTATAACTGCCTGCGAACGTCCTTTGACTCCAAGCTTCTGCATCGCATTTGAAATATGGTTTCGAACTGTTTTTTCGCTAATAAACAATTCACCTGCGATTTCTTTTGTTGTTTTATCTTGTACTAGTAACTCAAATACTTCTTTTTCTCTTTTGGTGAGTAGTGGCTTATGAGTGAATTCGTTCTCCTTCAAGTAATGTTACCCTCCTTGCC
>NZ_JBFUIB010000391.1:0-3564 GCF_056402095.1 Peribacillus sp. P4_C12 | reverse complement strand
GTTTTAACACTGGGTGACGCCATGATTACGTTAAACCCAGAAGAAACTGGGCCTTTAAGATTCGTGAACAGATTTGAGCGAAAAGTAGGAGGGGCTGAACTGAATTTTGCCATTGGTTGTGCTCGGCTTGGTATGAGGGCAAAGTGGTTAAGCCGTTTGGGCAAGGATGAGTTTGGTCGTGTTATTTATAATTTCGCACGTGGGGAAGGGGTGGATATGAGTGATGTTGCCTTTGTAAATGGTTATCCAACATCCCTAAATTTCAAAGAAATTCGAGAGGATGGTTCCGGAAAGACTTTTTATTATCGCTATCAGTCACCCATATTAACTCTAAAACCGGAAGATATCACAGATCGGATGTTTGAAGATATTGACCTTGTCCATCTCACGGGTGTTTTTTTGGCTATAGATCCTAAAAATGTAGATATTGCTAAGAGGGTTATGGAAATCGCTAAACAAAAAGATATCCCTGTCTCATTTGATCCAAATATCCGCCTAAAGCTATGGTCTATCGAAGAAGCGAGATCTGTTTATTTAGAAGTTTTTCCATCTGTTGATATTTTGCTAACAGGTCTAGACGAAATACGATTGATTATCGGGATTGACTCTGAAGAATCATTGGCGGAATTCGCAAATGTAAATAATATAGATCAGCTTGTCATCAAGGACGGGGAAAATGGCTCAAAACTATATACAAAAAGTGTTTGGCATAAAAAAGAAGCATTCCCTGTTACCCCGATAGACACTGTTGGTGCGKGAGATGGCTTTGATGCCGGCTATATATACGGATATCTTCATGGTTTATCTATCGAAGAACGATTGGAATTCGCAAATGGCGTTGGAGCTCTTGTAACGACTGTTTCGGGAGATAATGAGGGGTTACCCTATTTGGAAGAGGTATGGCCTTTCATACAGAATGAAACTGTTATTGAAAGGTAAGGTAATGAAGAAACAAGGTATCAATAGCGGCATATGTATATGAATTTCTTACAAAGTAGGTGGGGAAATGAAAGCGGTTCAAGTACGAAAAGCACATGATCTTGTTATTCAAGAAGTAGAAAAACCCGAGATTTCGAACTCAACAGATGTCCTTGTTAAAGTTAAAAGAGTCGGGATTTGTGGATCTGATATGCATATCTACCATGGTACAAACCCTCTTGCTACATTGCCCCGAGTTGTTGGACATGAGGTAGCGGGAGAAGTTGTGGAGATTGGTCAAGATGTTACAGGTATTAAAGTGGGAGACCACGTGGTTATAGAGCCTATCAGTTATTGTGGAGAGTGTTATGCTTGCCGTAAAGGTCGCCAAAATGTATGCGAAACATTGTCTGTATTTGGTGTACATGAAGATGGTGGGATGAGGGAATGGTGTGTTCTTCCCGAAAAACAACTACATGTTGTGGATTCCGCTTTAGCTTGGGAAGAAATAGTATTAGCTGAACCTTATACAATCGGTGCACAAGCGGTTTGGAGAGGAGAAGTAGAGAAAGGCGACACAGTACTTATTCAAGGAGCAGGTCCTATTGGGATTTGTATATTAAAGATGGCCAAGCTTCAAGGGGCATCAGTAATGATCACTGATTTAAGTGATGAGCGCTTGGCTTTTGCTAAAGAAAGTGGCGCTGATATTACCGTTCATGCGGGCAGTGAAGATGTTCAACAGCGTGTACAGGAATGGACGAATGGCGAAGGTGCCAATGTTGTCATTGATGCCGTATGTTTGCCCATGACTTTTGAATTGTCCTTTGATGTAGTTTCTACTGCAGGACGGATAGTCGTGCTAGGTTTTGATGAACGAACTGCAGCGGTTTCCCAGCTTCCAATCACTAAAAAGGAAGTTTCGGTGAAAGGTTCTAGATTGCAAACCAACCAGTTCCCAAAAGTAGTGAAACTGTTAAATGAAGGTAATCTACGACATGAAGGTTTAGTTACACATACATTTTCCCTTGATGATGTCCAAGAGGCATTTAATTTTGTTGAAAACCATCCAGAACAGGTTCGAAAAGCRATCATCGTATTTAATTAAGGGGGTTGATGTAATGGATAAACATTCAATAATTCACCAAATAACGGAAACGAAAGTTGTAGCTGTTATCCGGGGACAGGATGCAGAGGAAGCGGCACAACTGTCTAAAGCAGCTGTTGAAGGTGGTATACGGTCAATCGAATTGACTTATACAACACCACGAATTGAAGAAGCTTTCAAGGAACTGCAAAATTCAGATGCACTTATAGGAGCAGGCTCAGTATTGGATTCTGAAACAGCACGCCATGCCATTTTAGCTGGTGCCAATTTTATTGTGAGTCCCTATTTTGTTGAAGAAGTTGCTATCCTTTGTAATCGATATGGCATTCCATATATGCCTGGTTGTATGACAATTCGAGAAATGGCTACAGCTCTTGAAGCAGGTTGTGATGTTCTGAAACTATTTCCGGCAAACCACTTTGAACCTTCTTTCATCAAGTCCGTTAATGGTCCGCTACCTAATGTAAGGATTATGCCAACCGGCGGAATTAATCTGGACAATATGAAGGACTGGCTGAATGCAGGTGCAGTAGCTGCAGGAATTGGTAGTGACTTAAACAAAGCCTATAAGAGCGGTGGCTATGAAGCCGTAGTTGAATTAAGTAGAAAATACATGCAGAAAATTGCAGAATAATGGGGGTGCACGATGAATATTACATTTAGATGGTATGGGAAAGACAATGATACCGTTACATTGGAGCAGGTTAAACAAATCCCTGGAGTTAAGGGGATTGTCTGGGCATTGCACCAAAAACCTGTTGGTGAGGTATGGGAAAAAGAAGAAATTAAAAAAGAAATTGAGTATATCCAATCATTTGGTTTTCACACAGATGTTGTTGAAAGTGTAAATGTTCATGAATCGATTAAATTAGGAAATGAAGATCGTATGATGTATATCGAGAAATACAAAGAGACGATCCGTAACCTTTCAGAGGCTGGAGTAAAAGTCATTTGTTATAATTTTATGCCGATTTTTGATTGGACTCGAACAGAAATGTTCCATCCATTGGAAGATGGTTCAACTGCATTATTTTATGAAAAAGCAAAAGTAGATACGTTAGATCCACAAGAGTTAATTCGTACGGTAGCAGAAGCTTCAGATTTAACATTGCCTGGTTGGGAACCAGAAAAGATGGAGCAGATTTCTGAATTATTCGAAGCATATAAAAGTATAGATGAAGATCAGCTGTGGGCGAATTTAGAAATTTTCCTTAAGGAAATATTACCTGTTGCCGAGGCATGCGGCATTAAAATGGCTATACATCCGGATGATCCACCATGGTCCATTTTTGGCTTGCCACGAATCATCACGGGAGAATCAAGTTATGAAAAACTAATCGCCATTTCGGATTCAACATCGAATGCGTTTACGATGTGTACAGGCTCGATGGGTGCGAACCCTGAAAATGATATGGTACAAGTAGCTAAAAAGTATGCTTACCGTGCTCCTTTCTCGCATATCCGTAATGTAAAAATTTATGAAAACGGTGACTTTGTGGAAACATCGCATTATACACAGGATGGATCCATTAATGTGC
>NZ_JBFUIB010000390.1:0-3588 GCF_056402095.1 Peribacillus sp. P4_C12 | reverse complement strand
GCTTTGGAGAGCGTTCTATTTGTAATGAGTAGATCAGCCGGATTTAGTATTTTAGCCTCCAGCCACGCTTCGATTAAAATCGTTCCCATATTGCCTGTTCCAATTACACCGATTTTCTTCAATACTTTCAACTCCTCTCACTAAAAGCGAATCTCCTAAAAACACTATGTATTTTTAATCTGTCCTATGACAATGTAATGTTCGAAATCAAAGAAGGGGGCTAAGAAATGGATAAAATATTAAAAAAGAAAATGGCGATGATTGCCGCTGCAGTAGCTACTGGGGCGGTAGGAGTTTACTTTTTCTTTCAACCTGAGAAGGAACTGGTTGAAACAGAAGATATCTTTGCAGTATCAGCAAACGATGGCATCGATGAAATGACAACTGAAACGGAGGCAGAGCCTCTTATCATTAAAGTCGATGTTAAGGGAGCGGTACAGGCACCTGGTATATTTACTGCGGAGGCAGGTGACAGGGTGATTGATTTGATTTCGAAAGCGGGAAGTTTCACAGATAAGGCCGATAAGGATAAAGTGAATTTTGCCCAACTTGTTGAGGACCAAATGGTCATTTACGTACCCAAAATAGGTGAAGAGGGCATAGAACTTCCCGAGAATGCATCAGCCGCCTCGAGCGGAACTGCGGCTACTGGAGGGGCATCTGAGAGTTCAAGGGGCCAGGTTAACTTGAACACAGCCACAAAGGAGGATTTAGAAACCCTGTCTGGGATTGGCACATCAAAAGCAACGGCCATCCTTGAATACAGAGATACGATAGGGAAATTCAAGCAGATAGATGAATTGAAGAATGTATCAGGGATCGGTGATAAAACGTTTGAAAAATTAAAGGATTCTATTTCCGTCAAATGATTGATTGAATTCTCTACACAAATGGACAGGAAGAAGGTAAAATTGAAGAAAATCAATTTTATTAAGTAAAAGGGGACCACAACATGAACAGGATTAGCTGGGATCAATATTTCATGGCTCAAAGCCATTTATTAGCTTTAAGAAGCACATGTACACGACTAACTGTAGGCGCAACAATCGTTAGGGATAACCGGATTATTGCGGGAGGCTACAATGGTTCGATTGCCGGGGGAACGCACTGTATTGATGATGGTTGTTATGTAATAGATAATCATTGTATTAGAACGATACATGCTGAAATGAATGCACTTTTACAATGTGCCAAATTCGGTGTGCCGACTGCAGAGGCGGAAATATATGTGACACATTTTCCATGCTTGCAATGCTGTAAATCACTCATTCAAGCTGGAATCAAAGCTGTTTATTATGCAGAGGATTATAAAAACCATCCATATGCAATTGAATTGTTTGAGCAGGCTGGGGTCAAAACGGAAAAGGTTGAAGCAAGAGGAGCCATCGATGTATACGGAAAAGAAAAACAGGACTTTGTACGTTCGTTGCTAGGTCAACTAGAACAATCCGGTTTAGAGAAAGAAGCTGTGCTGGAGCTAGAAAAGGAGGCGAAACTGTTATTTAACAAATAATTAGACAGGGGGTTGGCATGGCAAGACAACTTCTCTTTTTAGCCGTTTCGGCCACGTTTGGCGTTTCGGCCCATTCATTTTTTAGTGTAAGACTTTTAATCGTTTTCCTTATTTTCCTCTGTTTTATTTATTATTCGAGTGCGGGTGAAGGGAAGACCCTTATACTTCATATGGTGATTATGGGGATTTTTTTAGGGTCCGCTACTGCCTCCGAACATCGAAACATCTCTTCTTATAAGGGAACAGAAAGTCGTTTTGTTATTACATTTACAGACCAACCGAAAATAGATGGAAATCTATTAAAAGGTTTCATCATCAGTGAACAAGGTGAACGGCTGATGCTTCGATATAAAGTAGCCTCCGAACAAGAAAAGGAAAAGCTGAATCAGTATCTTCGCATCGGTTTATCTTGTCCGGCCGAGGGAGATCTGCAGGTTCCTGACAAACACCGTAATGAAAACAGCTTCGATTATCAACGTTATCTCCTTCAGCAAAACACTCATTGGATATTTAAAGCGAGTTCTATTTCTTTTTCGAAATGCAAAAAGGTTGGAAACTCGATTGTCGTTTCAATTCGAAATTTGCGGATGAAAGGAATTTCGTATATAAAAAAACACTTTCCAGAAGAATCGAGCGGATTTGTCACAGCCCTTATTTTCGGTGATCAGACGGATATCGATGAAGGGGATCTTACTAACTATCAGCGTCTAGGTCTTGTTCATTTACTGGCGATTTCGGGACTTCATGTCAGTTTTTTAACAGGGATGTTGTTTTATCTTGGTATCCGCTTAGGAGTTACTCGCGAAAGAATGATGATTGCCATCCTTATCTTTCTTCCGATTTACATGATACTTTCAGGAGCAAGCCCGTCAGTGATGAGATCATGTTTGATGGCTATGGTATTCTTTTTGCTTATGCTTTTCAAGAAACGAATTTCAGCAGGTGCCACGATCGGTGCGGTCTATATGACGCTGCTATTTTTTCAGCCGCTTATGCTCTATAATATTGGGTTTCAGCTTTCTTTCGCTGTCACCTTTTCAATCATTTTGTCTTCGAAAATCTTTTTGCAGTACCCACAAAAGACACTACAACTTTTCATTGTCAGCTCAATCTGCCAATTGGCAGCCCTTCCGATTTTGCTTTTTCACTTTTATGAAGTATCTTTCCTTGGTGTGCTTCTAAATGTACTGTATGTGCCTCTTTATTCCATCATTTTGCTGCCTTTTTCACTAATCACCCTCTTTATCCATCTGTTACTTCCTGTTTTAGGTCAACCCCTTATTTCGTTACTAAACTTCACCTTCCTGCTCAGTAATAAGGTCGCCGATGCTGCATCGAATCTTCCTCTTGCCTCCATTCCGTTTGGAAAACCACTTTTCATTATGATGTTGTTGCTTGTTGTTGCAGTTTTAGGACTGTTCCTGACTTGGGAGAAATCTTTTAGTAAATGTAAAATCTGGTGTGGAATAATGATTTTACTTTTACTTTTTCAATACAATCTACAAAAGCTATCTCCATTCGGTGAAGTGCAGATAATTGATGTTGGACAGGGTGATTCAATTTTAATTACTCTTCCGTTTAACCGAGGAAATTACTTGATTGATACGGGGGGACAAATTACGTTTCCTATGGAAATGTGGAAAAAAAAGCGAAAGACTTATAATACGGCTGATGATATCATTATCCCGCTGCTGAAAAGTAAGGGCATTCACCATTTGGACAAGCTGATTTTAACGCATGCCGATGCTGATCATATAGGAAGTGCAAAAGAACTCATTGAAAATTTCAAAGTTAAGGAGATAGTTATTGGAGGTTGGAGTGAGGACGATTATCGAGATAAAGACTTTGTTTCCATTGCAAGAAATAAGAGGGTAAAAGTGACAGTCGTACGAAGGGGCGAACGTTGGAAAGTTGGGGAAGCTGAGTTTTTCGTTCTAGATCCACATAAAAAAGAAGAAAATAAGAATGATTCGTCCATTGTTTTATATACAGAGTTAGGGGGATTGTCCTGGGTATTTACCGGAGATATGGGGGAAGAGGGGGAAAAAGAATTGATGGATACTTACCCACAGTTG
>NZ_JBFUIB010000389.1:0-3622 GCF_056402095.1 Peribacillus sp. P4_C12 | reverse complement strand
TAAGAGTTTGGGGGATTTTTTGTTATGGTCTCACCAGCCTCCCATGTGTTGCCACATACACTCTGGACACGTGGAGTGCTGTTCACTACTTGTAAGGAAAGATAAATAAGAGATGTAACAGTGATTAAAGAGCCTTTTGTAAGGCTCTTTAATTTTATTAAGTATAGAGGGTTTTAAATAGATTGCTTATATTAACAATACATAGATAAATACTGACCTCTATGCTTCCAGAGATGTACATTGTTTCGGGTTATAACAGAYTCAGTTTGAGAATTCCATTTCTGGTTGTGGTGGTTAAACCATTGCAATAATACACCCTAATCGCATCTCTAATTCGTTGTCTTTGAACTACAGTAAATCGGTTATCAACATCAAAATAAACAAATGGAGGTAAATTCGTGATGCCGTCTGGTTGAGGAACAGGAATTTGCATCTCCGTATAGGTTAAACTAACTGACCAAGGCAATCCTGCCTTTCTTGAATTATTTGCCGAGGATGCCCAGCTCTATTTCCCTAAGATGGGAATTGCAAATGGAATGGTGAAATCAAAAAACTTGTTAATAATGGACCAGGTTTTAAATCCATCACCCACGACTATGCTTATTTTAACTATATATTTCAAGGCGACACGGTTGTCGTAGAGGGTACAAGTTCTGGTGTTACTTCCAATGGAAAAGAATGGCGTGTCGGAGTCACTCATGCAGGACGCTTTTGTAATGTATTTGAAATACGGGATTACAAGATACATCGACTCTTCATTTATCTAGACCCAGACTATGAAAATTAACCATTATTTACTACAGTACCACCGGAACAAACTATCACGTATTGGATTGTCAACACTAAATCAAACAACTTTTTTTTTGGATAATTTTTTATATTCTAGAGGACTTAAGTAGCCAAGAGTTCCAAAAATTCTTAGCTTATTAAACCAGTTCACGTAGTCTCCAAATTCGAGAGGTTAGCTGTGATAAGTTCGCCAATGTTTTTTGATTGGCGAACTCAGTCTTAATGATTTTAAAGGTCGCTTCCGCGACAGCGTTATCATATGGACAACCTTTCATACTAAGTGAACGGCCAATTTTAAACGTGGTTAACGTTTCATCAATTAGCTTGTTTTTTAATTCATTCCCTCGATCTGTGTGGAAGAGCTGAATATCATGAAGGTTTCCTTTGATGGATGCAAATGCGCGTGCCACAAGCTGGGCGTCCTTATTAGGTCCCGTACTAAAGCCAATAATTTCACGATTAAAGAGATCGACAAAGACACATATGTAATGCCATTTATTTTTGACTTTGACATATGTTAAGTCGCTGACCACTACTTTTTTCTCTTCTTCTTGTTGAAATTCCCGATTTAATTCGTTAGCCAGGACTGATTCGTTACATGAGGATTGCTGCGGTTTGTATTGGGCGGCTGTATAAGATGATACAAGCCCTTGTTTTTAATCCGGCGTCTGGAGACCGTTAGGTCGAGCTTCATTAACTCTACTTTAATCTTACGTGTTCCGTATACCTTACGGTTCTTTTCAAATATTTCTATAATGGCGTGTGTGACATCGTCTTCTGAGTTTCGTTCTTTTGATTCGTAGTAATAGGTGCTCCGCGATAGCTCCAGGACGTTACACATGGCTGATACCGAGTATTTGTCTTTGTTTCGCTTAATAACATTTACTTTCGTCCTAGTATCAGCGCTGCTTGCTTTAAAATATCATTCTCCATCTGTAACTGTTTCAATTCTTTTCGTAGTTTGATACGCTCCTTTTCCTCGGGAGAACGGTTATCTTTTTCCTTAAAGGAACCTGTGTTTTCACTCTGTTGAATCCACCGATCTAAAGAAGAAGGAGTAAGTTCATATTCTTCAATAAGAGCCTTTCGTGTTTTTCCGCTTTGATAGAGTTGAATCATCTGTTTTTTAAATTCGGAAGTGAATGTACGGCGTTCTCTTTTCGTCATTTTTAGTGCTCCCTTATCTGTAGTAAGTTAAGTGCAGCTTCCCTTAAAATATCTGTCCAGATAAGTGTAGACGATTCATTTTTTATTTCATTAAAAGAGAAGAGGATATTAGTTAAACGATACAAATACATCAAAATAAAACAATTATTAATTAGTTATTATCTTCGTTTTTCCATTACTAATGGTTAGAAAATATGGGAAAGGTTCACCTCCTTTTAAGTGGTCTTATTGTATATTCGGTCTATTAATTATCAATTGGATATTATACATTACAGGTTTTTATACATTGCTTCCTGTTAATGTTGCAGACTTAATTTTTATCCCAATATGGTTTATTGTTTGTGCTTTAGGTGGCTTATTTACAATATTTGAGTTTAAGAACAACAAAACCTTTGCGGTTCCCCTTGCTGGTTTTACTTTTATTAGCTTTGTTTTCGCTTTATTCATAATCGGTATATCACAGATGTAACGGTGAAGTAAGTATTCAACAAAAAGGCGCGATTCTTTAATAAGAATCGCTTTTCATAATGAACTAACGGGTGCTTTAGCTGAAGATCGGAGCTGTCTTTAAGGCAGCTTTTCTTTATGGAACTATCGGGGCAGGATAGTTCAAGAGTGCATATTGATTTGTTCAACAATTGGGCCATATTCTTGAATAACTAATTGTGGAAATAATAGCAATTTGAGATGATTGTTATTAAGTTAAGGCAGTTTAATAACATCAGTAACTTTATTCAGAAATAAATGCTGTAAATAATGAAAATATAAAAAAATTGGCGGGAGAAACAATATCTAAATGATTAAATGGAGGAAGAATTATGTCCAATAACGTAAGACCAAGAAGAATAATTTTAGATTTAGCAACTACTTTAGATGGATTTATTGAAGGAGAAAATGGGGAAGTTGATTGGTGCATCATGGACTCTGAGATGGGGTTTATTAATTTCTTAAATCAAATTGATACTATTTTATATGGAAGAAAAAGCTACGATTTATGGGGACAATTTACTCCAGAAATTGAAGATACTAATACTGAAAAAGAAATTTGGGAATTAGTTCATAGTAAGGAAAAATATGTGTTTTCCTGAACGCAAAAAGGGACTGATAATAAAGAAATATTCATAAATGATAATATTCTTAAAGAAGTAAATAAATTAAAGAATAAGCCTGGTAAAGACATCTGGTTATATGGTGGAGCAAGTCTTATTACAACTTTTATCAATTTAGGGCTTGTTGATGAATTTAGATTATCTGTTCACCCTGTTATTTTGGGAGAAGGAAAACCATTGTTTATTGATATAAAACAGAGGTTGAATTTAAAAATGGTTAATACAAGAACGTTCTCCTCTGGCGTTGTGCAACTAATCTATCATTTGAATGGGAATTAATAATATTGCACATTCCAAAGATAAAATACAATATAGGTAATACTCGATAGTAATTGTCACTTATTCAACAATCGGGCGCGATTCTTGAATAAGGTTCGCTTTTCTTATTGAACTCCCATGAAAATTAAAAAAGCTCAAAATCCAGAAAAAACCACAACAAAATAGACCCAGTAAAAACGCTTTTTAAAAAAGGCTGAGCCTTATGAGTGATCTGATTGAGTTTGGTAAATCGTTAAACAAAAACCTCCAATTATAGCAAATTAAGTAGAGGCTAGCGC
>NZ_JBFUIB010000388.1:0-3623 GCF_056402095.1 Peribacillus sp. P4_C12 | reverse complement strand
CCTTTATTCCATTCTGTAAACACTTCATGGAATTCTTCAGCAGTCAGACCAAGAAGGTTTTTCAAAAGGAAATAAGATTCGGAAATCAACTGCATGTCTCCATATTCAATTCCATTATGCACCATCTTAACATAATGTCCGGCTCCATCTGGTCCGATATATGTACAGCAAGCATCGCCATCTACTTTAGCCGAAATATCCTTCAAAATTGGTGCAACAAGTTCATATGCTTCTTTTTGACCGCCAGGCATGATTGAAGGACCTGTTAAAGCTCCTTCTTCCCCTCCTGAGACACCCGTACCGATGAAATGAATACCTAGCTGGCTTAATTCCTCGTTACGGCGCTGAGTGTCCTTAAAGAACGTATTTCCACCATCAATGACGATATCGCCTTTTTCAAGCAGTGGTTTTAATTGTTCGATTGTAGCATCAGTTGCAGCACCAGCTTTAACCATCAATAAAATTTTGCGAGGTGTTTCCAGAGAATTCACGAATTCTTCTAGGGTATACGCTGCAAATACATTTTTACCTTCTGCTTCATTCATCATTTCGTCTGTTTTTGATCCTGAGCGATTATAGACGGAAATTGAATATCCTCTGCTTTCAATATTAAATGCAAGATTCTTACCCATTACGGCTAGTCCGATAACGCCAATCTGTTGTTTTTTCATGGTTATCTTTCCCTTCTCTATATCTTTACACAACTTATAAGCTAATCTTTGTCATCAGAAGGATTTTTCCTCCTTGATTGTTCAAAGAAATCTTTGCTGAAGCTTGTGTCTGTTCCGATCGAACGATTTTTCAAGGATAATCCCTTTTTAATAATATTTTCTCCGTACTTATTTTGCAAGTGTTCCATCGCTTCGTACAAAGGTTCTTTTTCAGCGTCTTCTTGAAAGGAAAATATATCAAGCTGTTTGAAGGCCGATTCTTTTTCAATAACATCATAAGCAGTAACACCAAGAAGCCTAATTCCTTCCCCATTCCAATTTTTCAAAAACAGGTCAACAGCTCTATTCAAAATATCCGCTTTTTCAAAAACTGGATTAGGAACTGTTCTACTTCTGGTAATGGTGCGACGGTCTTTATAGCGGATCGTCACACCAATTTTCTGACCAAGCAGACGTTTATTTTTTAATCGGACAGCAACCTTTTCTGAAAGCTTTTCTAATATCCCAATCAGTTCCTTTTGATTAGTAGAATCATGTGGAAGAGTTGTCGAATTTCCAATGCTTTTATGATCAAAAATGGCTTCCGGATCAACAACCCGAGGATCGATACCATTTGCTCTATCCTTTAAACGAGCGCCATTGATTCCAAGCAGTTGCTTCAGTTGCCTATCGTGGGCATGAGCAAGGTCCCCTATTGTCATAATACCGATGGAGTGAAGTTTTTCCGATGTCTTACTGCCGATGCCATGCATTTCGCCCACTTGTAAAGGCCAGAGCTTCTTAGAAATATCTCTTTTTCTTAACACGGTGATGCCCATTGGCTTTTTCATATCAGAGGCAGTTTTGGCCAAAAATTTATTAGGGGCAATACCGATGCTACAAGGAAGGTCCATCGTTTTATAAATTCTTTCCTGAATGCTTTTGGCAATTTCTAGAGGCGAACCTAATTCGACGCATTCGCTAATATCCAGATACCCTTCATCGATGGAAACCGGTTCAACCATCTCTGTATATTGTCGCAACACCTCAAAAATAGCCAGTGATGCTTTTCGATAACGTTCAAAATTCGGTTTCCGAATAATTAATTGAGGGCAAAGTTTTTTCGCCTGCCATATAGGCATAGTCGTTTTAACGCCGAATTTTCTTGCTTCATAGCTGCACGTGACGATGATGCCTCTTCTTTCCTCTACATTACCGGCTATGGCAAGCGGCTTACCTTTCAATGAAACATCATAGGACATTTCCACTGAAGCATAGAAACTATTCATGTCTACATGGAGAATGACCCTGCCATTTTTGGGATACATGTCCTTCATGTGACCGTCACATCCTTGTACAAGAAAAAATACCGTATAATAGGGCCAATTAAAAATAACTATTACTTTTAAGGTACCCCTATTTATCCTTGGTAACCAGAGTAAAATGATACTTCTACTCCAAGAAAAACAGCCATCATATTATTGATGACTGTAGATATATTCCTGCAATACTTGAACGCCTTCTAGAGATGATACGAATATTTGCGAATCAATGATTGTAACCAAAAGGTTACCTATACTGGCAACCCCTGCATATATCCAGTTTTTTGATTGCCTAATAAACCGATTTGTTCATTAGGCAAGTCTGTAAAACAAATATTTCATCGAGCTGCTTGCACAACAAGTGCTATGGACAGGCCATCTGTCCTTATCGCAATCCATCTCTGTTCATGCATGTCCTTCTCAGGTTTACCTGGAAATAGCACCTTATTTATTTCAATCAATGGTTTTAAGGGTGATTACTATTCCCCAGCAACTTCCTTAATGATACTGACTACCATTTCAGCAAGCTTCGTTAATTCTTCAACAGGAATTCTCTCATTTGTAGTATGAATATCTTCATAGCCTACAGCTAGATTGACAGTAGGAATTCCAAAACCTGCAATCACATTCGCATCACTTCCACCGCCACTTTTAACTAACTCGCATGGACGTCCGATATTCTCTGCTGCTTTTCTCGCGATTTCGACTACATGATCACCAGCTCCATATTTAAAGCCAGGATACATGACGTTGACTTCTACTTCGGCCCGTCCACCCATTTCGATGGCTGCGGTCTCGAATGCCTCTTTCATTCTTGCTACCTGTTTTTCCATTTTTTCAGGAATTAAGGATCTTGCTTCTGCTAAGATTTCAACATGGTCGCAAACAATATTGGTTTGCTGTCCGCCTTGGAAACGTCCGATGTTGGCGGTTGTTTCATCATCGATACGGCCTAGGGGCATTCTTGAAATTGCCTTGGCAGCAATCGTAATCGCTGAAACGCCTTTTTCAGGAGCAACACCAGCATGAGCTGTCTTACCTAAAATTACAGCTGAAACTTTAGCCTGAGTAGGTGCGGCAACCACAACATTTCCTACTTTTCCATCACTATCGAGTGCAAAACCAAATTTGGCCGTCACAAGGGAGCGATCTAGGGCTTTTGCCCCAACTAACCCTGATTCTTCACCAACAGTAATAATGAATTCAATCGTTCCATGTTCGATATTCTGTTCTTTAATCACTTTAAGCGTTTCTAACATAACCGCTAATCCAGCTTTGTCATCCGCTCCTAAAATAGTCGTTCCGTCTGACACTATGTATCCATCTTTAATGGAAGGCTTGATTCCGTTCCCAGGCACAACCGTATCCATATGAGACGTGAAATAAATGGTATCTACGCCCTCTTTGGTACCTTTTAGAGTACAAACCAAATTACCTGCACCATGGCCAGTAACCGCCGTTGTATCATCTTCAAAAACATTTACACCAAGTGCCGTGAATTTTTCTTTCAACACTTTGGCAATTGCGGCTTCATTTTTTGTTTCAGAATCAATTTGTACTAATTCCATAAATTCGCTAACCAAACGTTCTTCATTAATCATAAAATAAAACCTCCAAAAAAGTTTTCCTCTTTAAGTATACTTCTAAAAGY
>NZ_JBFUIB010000387.1:0-3632 GCF_056402095.1 Peribacillus sp. P4_C12 | reverse complement strand
CTTCAATGCAATCCTCTATTAATATATGAGTAACTATCAATTTTAAATCCATATTGGTAAAACCATTCAATAAAATTTTCAATATGTTAACTTTACATATTGAAAACCTTCGATATAACAATAGCGGAGGTTGATTACTTATGTTACCTACACGGGAGCAGCTTATACTACATCTATCAGACAAAATGACAAACCAAGACATTGCGAACATTTATGGGACTTCTTTTCAAAAGGTAATTCAGACACCATCCCGATTGATCTCCGTGGCAACCTCGCGATGTAGTTTATTCGATAAGAGTCTAGCGACTCTCCCATTGCTCTAAAATGATAAATATTTCCTGGAAATTTATAAATAAAAAAGCCGCGACAACTTCATGTACAACTGAATAATTTAATTTATGACATCAAAAGGAGGTGGTTGTATGAGTAATAAACGGCCAGATGTAGTCATTATAGTCAGAGATGAAGATGATTTTGAGAATATTGCTAAATTTGAAATAATCGGAAGCGCATCCCCGTGTAGAGAGTTCCTAYGGGTAGGTGCTCCTATAAGTGATGTTGTATTATGTATGGTTAGGAATGGGTTTGTAAACGCTCAGGCTGAAAATGCTGTTATATTTTTCCGTCCTAGGTAATATATGACTTCAACTTGATGTTATCCTCTTCAGGTAGACTGTAAAAAAAGTGGACAAGGTATGATGTTCATAATAGTCGACTTGGAAGGGATTTTTTTATGGCTGTGTTAAATGTTAATGTTGATTTTTTAATATAATAGGAGAAACCCAAGAGGTATATGGGCTGCCCTTATACTTAATTGATATTTTTAATAATGCAGAACAAACAAAAGAAAAAGACGCTTCCCACGAGGACGGCGTCTTATTTTTGTTTATTCTTATTATTGAATTTCTAAATACGAGTGTTCGGGAGGGTGATATTCTATCATTTCCCGAATATCCGTCCATTCGAAGCTACATAGGAAAACAATAACTTACAAAGATTCAAGCGGTGAACACTTTGAAAATGAATCTTACGAATACAACCGAATAGTGTGACCTCATTCACGCTTTATAGGTACTAACCTGTATATGAGTAATATAAAATATAAATTTTAAAATAAAAAATAAGCCTCGATAGGCTCGTTTTTTATTAAAAGTTATTTTCGATAAATTTTGCTTCTTCATTTGAGTTAAGTGTTCCTGTAGCTCTCCCAACAGTTCCATTTTGATATTCCCAAAAGTAGTTATGATCTTGAGCAACGTTGTCAAAGTTTCCTTCTTTCCAACCAGTTACGATATTTAACAAATCACCTTTAAGCATGAAATCGCTATCATTCACAATCTCGTAAACTGCATTGATGTTTTCGGAATTCATCTCAACTGCTCCCCATTTCTCTTCCGCAATAACTTTTTGATGAGTCAAATGGTGCATAACATCCATAACTTCTTCTTGAGTTGAATTTTGGCTAAGACCAGTTTCATCTTGAACTCCACCAATTTCTGAAGTTTGTTCTTTCATATCTTCTTTCGCATCCTCATTTTTCGTAACATCCATGGCAGTAATTTCATTTGTATTTGGTTCATTATGAGTTGCTTCATACTTTTCAGCATTTTGTTGTAATGTTATTACCACTGCAAGAACTGCTGCAACAACTATAATTGCAACCACTGACCACCTAAATTTATTCATTATAAGTTCCTCCGAGTCATAGTTCAATTATCACTCATTTCAGTTACATCCTTTTATGGATAAGCTAACCATTATTATATTAACATAAACTATTAACAAATAATCTTAAACTATTAAGTAACCATATAGATAGATAGATATAAAATTTATATCTTATAATAAAAAAATTGAGCATAAGTTATTAATCCTCAAAATCATCTAAATCTAAATTTATTAGATGGGATTAATAATCACTCTGTATTGGCCAATAACTATTCCCTATATAATTCTATATAAAATTTATTGGAAACCAATACAGAGCATCCTGAGACTTCTGGGGACTATAATCTTACCAGTTAATCAATTGAACATTGGAATCTTTTAATCTTTCTTCAAATATCTCATAAGGATCAATTTGTCCATGCTTCAATTGGCTTTTATATAAGGTGTTTTCTAAGCAAGTTCTAAAGTAAGCTCCAAAGTAATCTATATCAGGATTTGCTTCTACCTCTTTTAAGACCCTATAACAAACTTCTTTACTCAATCCTCTCACCTTGGATTGAAACGGCACTAATCGCTCACGATGCCCCTTAGTATTGCGAATAAGGATCATCGAGTCTTCCCATCGTATATCATCCGTTTCTATACCAATCAATTCCGATGCCCTGACGCCTGTTTCGAGTAACAGCAGCATTATCGTATAATCCCTTACGCCAGTAAAAGTCCTCAAATCTGTAGATTTAAGTAGTTTATGTATTTGTTCGCGAGTAAACGTTTCTATAACAGTACGCCGGTCTTTAAAGTAGTTGAATGTTAGCAAAGGGATTCTTCGGGATATAACCGTGCTTATAAGCGAAATTAAAGAATGCTCTTATCGCCCTAAGCCGTGTATTAATCGAAACAATCTTTAACTCCAGAACATCCTTCGAATAGATAATAAATTGATTAATATGATCCGGCTTTATCTTCGCCGGCGTAGTGTCGAGTTCTAGCGTTTCTAACGCCTTTCTAAACGACATTAATTCGTTAGAGTAATAGGTTAATGTATGAGGACGCAAATTACGCAGATTTCCGTCTTGAAGGAATAGCATGAAGAGTTCGTCAAAGTTGAAACTATCGTGGATTACTTCGGATTGGATAACTTTCATTTCGCGTTGATTAAGTTGATTATTACGACGTGCCATAAATATCGCCTCATTCCGATTAGTTAGCGATACTACGCACACGATTGATCGCGCACGATATTTTACGTCAAATCGTGAAATTTACGCAAATAAAAAACGTTCCCTACCGAAGTAGAGAACGCTGACGTCACCGCATTTAAGGCGACTTCTTTTAATACCGGTGGCCGGGGTCGAACCGGCACTCCAGAGGAACACGATTTTGAGTCGTGCGCGTCTGCCAATTCCGCCACACCGGCATTTTTGTTGGAGGCGGCAACCGGAATCGAACCGGTGGTAAAGGTTTTGCAGACCTCTGCCTTACCGCTTGGCTATGCCGCCAACGTTTTTGGAGCGAAAGACGGGATTCGAACCCGCGACCCCAACCTTGGCAAGGTTGTATTCTACCACTGAACTACTTTCGCGAATGGCTGGGCTAGAAGGGATCGAACCTTCGCATGACGGAATCAAAATCCGTTGCCTTACCGCTTGGCTATAGCCCATTAACGTTATATTTATTATACCATTATTTATTAAAAAATGGGGCGACTGATGGGAATCGAACCCACGAATGCCTGAACCACAATCAGGTGCGTTAACCACTTCGCCACAACCGCCATTATAAAATTAAAATTGGCAGGGGTAGTAGGACTCGAACCCACACTGGAGGTTTTGGAGACCTCTGTTCTACCTTTAAACTATACCCCTGTAAATAAAATGGTGGAGGGGGGCAGATTCGAACTGCCGAACCCGAAGGAGCGGATTTACAGTCCGCCGCGTTTAGCCACTTCGCTACCCCTCCGCAAT
>NZ_JBFUIB010000386.1:0-3638 GCF_056402095.1 Peribacillus sp. P4_C12 | reverse complement strand
CACTTTATCAGAATTCAAAGGTGCAACCAAAGGATTAGTATCTGATTCAGATAAAGAGGAAGAAAAAGAGAGTAAGTCTGAAGTGACAGCTGTTGATAAAGTGCGTCCAAAAGCCCGACCGATTTCCGGAAGCTTGGAGGGTCCAAAAATGATTAGAGCAATAACGAGCACGATGACCAACCCAGGAATTCCGATATTTGAAAGCATTCTCAGACCCACTCCTTTTTAGATACTTTTCCATTTTATATATATTAACTATTATTAACCTTCAAGTATCACTCTGGATAACTATTAATTAGTGACTTTCCCCCGCTTGTTCATCCTTTGTTTTTCATGTGCACGATTATGGGCGCGCGTACGATCTTCTTCGACTTCATTAGTTTTTTGGACACCTTCAGCAACGATGGCTGATGATACTTTTCTGAGTCCAGCTTGATCCTTATCAAAAACAAAGGATGCTCTTGTTGAAATATCTGCCCCTGGTTCTGTTACGAATGGAACCACACGGTAATCCGCCCTCCATTGCTCTGGTGTTACCTTGCATCGGACGTACCCACGGTAATCATTGAAGAATTTAATATGTGGATTTTGGCTTAATATTTTGTCAGTATCTGCTCGTTTGTCTGCCCCGTTTCCACCAGATGTGATGGATGTACCGACAAATTCCACACCGAAAGTCTTTGAGTTTGGATCATTGAAATCAGTTTTTAAATTGGAAGCCCAGCTAGCATGTACATCACCTGTCAATACGACCAGATTTTCAATGTTTTTGCTTTTTACTACATCTATCAAACGGTCGCGTGCAGCCGGATAACCATCCCAAGAATCCATGCTATATTTTGGAGCAGTAGGTGTTCCATAATTCCGCTGTGCAAAGAATATCTGCTGAGGAAGCACATTCCACTTTGTTTTTGAATTCGAAAGATTCTCAGTTAGCCACTGCTCCTGCTCTGGTCCGAGTAATGACCGCTTCGGATCAAGAGACTCTGGCGTTTGYGGTGAGCTTCCATCGCCGTTTGCCTGATCATCACGGTATTGACGTGAATCAAGTACAAAGAAAGAAGCCAGATCGCCATATGAGAAATTCCGGTATAAACGCATATCAGCCCCCTTTGGCAATGACGATTTACGAAGAGGCATATGCTCGTAGTATGCCTGATAAGCAGCTGCCCTGCGTTTGATAAATGCCTCCACTGATTGTCCCTTTTCCGGAATTACATTTGCATAGTTGTTTTCAACTTCATGGTCATCCCATGTCACGACCCATGGGAATGCAGCATGCGCTGCTTTTAAATGTATATCAGAACGGTATTGAGCGTATCTGTTTCGATAGTCCTCAAGTGTAATAATCTCCGGACTGTTATGGACACGGACATTACCCGTAGATGAAACATATTCATTTGGACCGTACTCATATATGTAATCGCCAAGGTGAAAGACAAGATCAAGATCTTCTTTTGCCAAATGTTTATAAGCTGTATAATAGCCATGTTCAAATTGTTGGCATGAAACAAAAGCGAATGTCAGACTAGAAACACTGGAACCTAATAACGGAAGTGTTTTCGTTTTCCCTGTCTGGCTTACTTCCCCTCCACTTTTAAAACGGTAAAAATAAACCTTGTCCGGTTTTAACCCGCTTACTTCCACATGGACAGAGTGACCCAGTTCTGGCCTGGCTATTTCCTTGCCATTCTTTACAATTTTTCTAAAATGCTCATCCTTTGCAATTTCCCATTTAACTGAAACAGCTTCATTAGGCATTCCGCCGCCATTCAACGGATCTGGAGCCAACCTTGTCCATAAAACAACACTATCTGAGAGTGGATCACCAGACGATACACCAAGAGTAAATGGATAATCGCTGAATTTTGGGGCAGCATTTACCTCAATTCCTCCCATTGATTGCGCAAGGGCAAGACCCAATGAAAGTCCGGCAAGCTTACTCGCTCCCTGGATAAAGTTCCGGCGGTCCATATTTTTGCCTAAGCTTTCTTCGCTCCAATTTTTTATCAATTCATCCATAGCTTTTTCATTCTTCATTGATCTTTCCCTCCTATATAATTCTTTGAATCTGGTTTTAGTATAGGGGGACTTTTTAAAAGACATATTAAGGAATGTAAATCACTAATTTCCCAATCAGGTATTTAGATACAGGACTTTGGAATCCTATAAACAAAAAAACAATATGACCTTAACCATTCATTAATTAATTCCCATAATATCCTAGATAAGTTGACAGTCTTTTTTCCTAATTTTCTTTATAAATCCTTTATTTAATCGTTACAAATAAATAGGTTTAAGCTCGATTAGGTTGCATCTATTAATACTTCATATTATGTGATAATCGTATCTCAAAAACCGAAGGATACTGTCGTCGTTGAAGTTTTATTCCCCTCGATCTGCAAATCATTTTCGCACCCCAAACGACAAAATCTGGGCTTTCTGCTTTTTCTTTATTTCGCTTAATGACATTAACTTAAGTCCATGGCCAGAATTGCAGACTCACATATCATTTTTAGGTCAAATGTACGTGACTTTATTTTCCCTTTTCAGATAAGTGTAGAAGCTACCGTTTCCTGAAAGAGTCTATCAACATATCAAAATCGCAATTAAACTGGGTCCAATACAATTCACTCTACACATGAATCATAAATTTTTAATAATAATCAAACCAATATCCTCCTCTATACGTTTATTTATAGTAAAGGGAGCAAAATTACAGCTCGATTAAAAATTTCGAAGGAAGGTGGTTAAGAATCTGCTGCATATTGACATGTATTTAATTCTCCTGCTTATCAATCTCGCTTAAGGCTTAAAAAATCGTATTTTAACATTTATCAATAAAATAATTTCACGGGGTGAAGAAATGTTGAAAAAAATGAAGTTTATAAGTGTATGGATTATAGCCTTACTTTCTGTGGTTATTCTACCAAATGTAATTGGTGCTTCTTCTACTAAAAGTAAAATTCCAGTGTCAGAGACAGGCTTTGACACCCACATCACCAACAATTCCCTTGCCGTAAGTCCAGATGAGCAAATAGCAGTTGTCTCAGATAGCCGTGAACAATCCGTCCTAGTCTATGATCTTACAAAAGGCAAGCTGCGCAAAAAGATCGACGGCTTTGGTTCTCCGAGAAACATCGTGTTTATTGATGGCGGCTCCGAGTTTGTCGTCTCAGACAGCACGCTCGGTACGCTTCGTTTTTACAGCACAAAAAACTTCACCTTGAAAGATGAAGTCGTCGTTGGTCCAGGTGCATTCGGGACTGCTGTCAGCCCTGATGGAAAGATATTGTATGTGAACAATCAAGCACACAATTCTGTCACTGTCGTGGATTTGGAAAAACGAAAACCGATGGCCGTCATTACCGGTTTCGCCCAACCAAGACAAGGCATAAAAGTCTCTCCAGATGGAAAATACATCTTTGTCACGAACTTTCAAGGAGATAAAGTATCCATCGTTGATGCCGCAACACAGAAAATCATTCGTGAAATATCAGGTTTCTCTATGATTCGCGGAATTTCGATCACTGCTGATGGAGGTACATTGTATGCCGCGAACAGCGGACGTAACAGCATTTCCGCAGTTGATACACTTGACGGCAATATAAAGAGTGAAATCAAAGTGGGTAGTGAAC
>NZ_JBFUIB010000385.1:0-3638 GCF_056402095.1 Peribacillus sp. P4_C12 | reverse complement strand
CTGGTGGACAGCAACAGCGCCTTTGTATCGCTCGTTGTCTGGCGATTGAACCTGATGTCATTTTAATGGATGAACCGACTTCTGCTCTTGATCCTATTTCCACTTTGAAAATAGAAGAATTAGTCCAAGAGCTAAAAAAAGATTTCAGTATCATCATCGTTACTCATAATATGCAGCAGGCAGCTCGTATCTCTGATAAAACGGCCTTCTTCTTAAATGGGGAAGTCATCGAGTATTCAGACACTAACACCATCTTTTCGAACCCGAATGATAAGAGAACAGAAGATTATATTACCGGACGTTTTGGCTAAATGAAAGGGAGATGCGACAATGGTTGTTCGTGAAAATTTTGAGCTTCAATTAAAAGAATTGCAAGAGAAAATTGTGAGGTTGGCTAATTTAGCTTCAGGTGCGATATCAAAATCATTCACTGCTTTGGAAAACAAGAATCTTGAAGAGGCTCTTGAAGTTATTGATAATGATACAATAGCTGATTTACTAGAAGAGGAAATTAATGACTTTGCGATTTTACTGATTGCTAAGCAACAGCCGGTTGCGATTGATTTGCGGAGAATAATTGCTGCTATAAAAATAGCTTCAGATATTGAAAGGATGGCGGACTTTGGCGTTAATATCGCTAAATCAGCCATTCGAATCGGTGACCAGCCATTTATTCTGCCTTTAACACCATTAAAGCAGATGCATGATATTACATTAAAAATGATTGAACTTTCGATAGATGCATTTGAGAAGGAAGATGTTGTTCTTTCAAGAGAAATCATTGAAATGGATGATGAGGTCGATCGCTTTTATGGAGAGATGATTCGAAGTCTCCTTCGACTTTCAGATGAAAAAAACCTTCAGCAGATCACACAGCTTTCTTTAATTGCCCGTTATTTAGAAAGAACGGCTGACCATACAACGAATATCGCTGAAAATATCTACTTTCTGGTAAGAGGGAGATATATTGGCAGGAATGAATGAATACATTCCTAAATGGAAAAAGAGAGACTTTTTTTTCGGACAAAGTCCAATTAAAAAGTCTCTCTTTTTTTAATGAGTTAAAGTATGGGCCAACTGTCTGTATGTCATATTATTTGTAACGACAAAGACGCCGATTTGAACATTTTTAGAGAAATCATGTTCATTCATATAAGCTTCAAAGCCAGCAGCATCATCGATGATTTGCTCTTTAGCTAGAATCTGGGTAATTTCTGTAGTGGTCATATTCGATTTCACTTTTAAAGTATAGGAGACGATAGTGTCTTCCTTTTTGGAAACCTCTTTCTCTTTCGTTTCCTGAATCGGATTTACATCTTGTTTATTCTGTTTTTCTTTGTCCGCATTCTTCGAGGGCTTGCTTGCTATTTCGCCATCATCCGTCGGAGATGACACGACAAATCCTTTTTTTACGAGCAATTCCTTAGCTTCCTCCGTAGTCGGAGCGTGGCCTGCATTCGCACCTGTGCCATAATAAAAGCCAGCAAATATTGCAGTGGAAAAAATGATACCGGCGGAAAGACCCTGCATTGTTGCTTTATTCATCTTCGTTTACCCGCAATCTATGTTGTTCGATGACAGAGATGGTTTGTTCCTTTGTTAAAGAGGATTGCTCAGCGATTTGGTTCAAAGAAAGGCCTTGGCTGTATAAAGAAAGAACCTGGCTTTTTAAAATTTTATGAATAGGCTCCAATTCATTGAAAGGAACAGCTTGTTGGAATTTGGATTCAGGATTAATCAGCTCATCCTGAATAACAAATTCCTCCTCAAGAATCTTCACTTTCTTCTTTAATTGGTAGATATCCTGCATATAGGTTAAGGTCATCTGTTCTAGATCTTCTTCTAACTTGGCAATCTTATCTTGTTTGAAACATAAGTATAACGGTGGCTAATGAGAATAATAGGATAATAAGGGCTTCCATGCTTTCACCTCAGAAGAGAATTTTCGACATTTACTTATATTTTACACATATTTTAAAAAAATTGGTGATTTTCATATTTTTATACCATCTAAAAAACTGCTTAGCTTCATAATTATGTCTTATTTGTAACAAACTTTTGTCGAAAAGCATGATGCCTTTTACTGAGATGGAAAATTTTTGATTTTAAAACAGGGAAAAACCCTTTGCTAGCCAACTTACATAAAATTCGACAAAATGTGTTTATTGTCCATAAGCCAATTCAATGCTAACATGAAGATAGAATAAAAAGAAAAGACGAAATATTTAGAATAGTTAATTATAAGTGAAAACTAAAGAAGAATATGGTGTGCAGAATCTAAAAAGGATAGTATCGCTGTCAGCGCCTAACGATAAGTTATATATAAATTAATTAGAGAAAGGGATGATTGTATGAGTTCACTATCCGCGTATATGCCGCAGGATAACCAGGAATTATATCGAAAGGGGTTAAAGGCTGGGCTATGGATGGACGAGAGTTTTGATTGGTATCCTGAAGAGGATATAATGAGTCATCCTAACGGGGAGTTACGGACGCTTGTACAAACTTATACTCAGGGACAGGTAACCTTTTCAAAGTTTACGATAAGGAATACCTCATTTGAGCCTAAACATCCGAAGGTGTTTTTCCACTATGAAAACGCTTTCGAAAGGCAGGCAGTGGCTTTTTACAGTCCAAATGAAAGGGCAATTTTACATGTTGCCCCTCAATCGATTGCTTTATTAGGGGGATTGGTAAAGGGTAAAAGTATCTCGCAATATTGCATTCAAGGTAAAGGAAGCCTGTATCAAGAGGGGTGTTTTAAATCACTGAAAGAAGGACTACTTGCCTATTCACCGCTTGCCAAGGGAGAGGTCACGAGTATGTTTACCTTAGAGACGGAGATCTTGCCGAAGGAATGTGTGGAAGCGGTGGCTTGGGCCATTCATGCTGAAACTAGAGAAGAAGCAAAAGTCATAAATAATCAGCTTCTCCTGACGATGCAAAACATGGGTAATAAACTATAAAAAAAGTTTATGTTGTATTTCCCGAAAAACATACTAGCAATTCACAACAAATAATGCTATTATAGAAAAGTCCTATGTGAAAAAGTCAATATGTTTGGAGGGAAATACACATGCGCGTGAATATTACGTTAGCTTGCACTGAATGTGGAGACCGTAACTATATTTCTAAAAAAAATAAACGTAACAATCCAGACCGTCTTGAGCTTAAAAAATACTGCTCAAGAGAAAAACGCAGCACCACTCACCGTGAAACAAAGTAAGCAACAGGATTTTTCCTGTTGTTTTTTTTTATGCTTTTTTGATTGTCTCCGCTTTAATATTCGATTTTTGAAAGAATCGAGCTCATTTTAATGAACCTTTTCCTAATATGCACGGAATAATTCGACAATTTTCTACTTCGTATTTAGTAAATGAATAAATATTATGAGATAATAATAGAAGTAGACTAAAGGAGTCGGAAAAGATGAGAGAACATAAGAAAAAGCTCCGGCAGGAAGTTAGATCTCGTTTAATGGAGCTAACTAAAGAGGAGCACGAAGAATTATCGAATAAAATTGCTGAAAACTTATTTTCCCTTGATGAATGGAAAAAAGCTAAAACCATAGGGATTACTATTTCAATTCCTCCGGAAGTTCCAACTGTCCGTATTATTGAGCAAGCATGGAGTGAGGG
>NZ_JBFUIB010000384.1:0-3650 GCF_056402095.1 Peribacillus sp. P4_C12 | reverse complement strand
ACAATAAACTTATCAAAGTATAAATTTAGCAATGGTGTTTCGGCAAATAATAATGCATCTTCCGTGTACGTTTTAGACTGACTTTATTGTTGTTTATTTTGATAAAAATGGGTATAGGATGAAGAAAAACTATTTTTTCAACACCACAACATTTTAAAACAATGGTATCTGTGTTTAACAAAAGGATCTTCAATTAGAGGATCCTTTTTCATTACCTATAAGATCTCTTATGTAAACTAATTGATTAGGTTCTTCAACGAACTGGCCAGTTCGTTGAAAAAGGTATTCTAAAAAAAATGTAACAGACACAGAAGTGCCTGCTAAGTGAAATAAATATAGATGACGTGAAACGTCATTTGCAAGAGGTATTAGATAACTATCCCAAGAACAGGATTAAGCTGTGAAATAGGTGTTCATCCAGAGCTTCCGAGATAATTATATCAGGTAGTTTTTTTGAAAGATTTTAGATCAGTCATTAGCTCAACCAGAGCTCGTAATTTGAGTTGAGGGTTAAATTACCAAAAACACCTTCTTCTACGATCGAATCGATCGAATCTGTCACAACGATCGAATCGATCGAATCTGCCAAAACGATCAAATCGATCGAATCTGTCAAAACGATCAAATCGATCACAACGGCGTCTTCTATCACAAAAAAACATACAAAAATCCCCTACTTTTAAAACTCTTACTATAAAATATGTTGGTATGAAAACAATGTATAGACAAGAGGCCATAAATCAAGAATACATAATCAAACAAAATAAATTCTGGTGCCAATCGATTTTATTTCCCTATACAAAAACCCCTTGTGCGGCAAGGGGTTTTTGTTTTTCGTACTTCCGTTAAAATACATTATGGGGTCCCACCAACATTTCGCGGAAAACATACGGTAAAACATTTTTTGGAATTAAAATGCAGGCTTTTTATACGCTAAGGAAGGATATTTTTCACTATAAACCCTCGTTTTTAGTGAATTTTAAGATGCAGTTCGTAGCGTGGCTGTCACTTTGACCGATAATTTGCGCATATTTTAAGTGTTATTTTGCATATCCACCTTTAAAAACCCAGCTACCTTCACATGAGAAGATTAGCTGGGTTTCTTAATTATTTACATCGAATCATTATAGAACTATTCTGATCCGTTTAATAAAAAAGCGATTGCTCATTGTTCAGCAATCGCGCCCGATTGTTGAAGATCTTAATTACAATGTCTTGTTAAACTAACGCCCCAGTTACTTTACCTTGTATAACTTCACAATCTAGATATTGTTGCATTACTGCAATTAAAAAAGAAGTTGCTGTCCACTAAGAAAAAGTCAACAATGATCGTAGCTGAGAAATATTTGTATTTAGATATCATATTCACTTTTAAATTCGAAAATCTCATCAAAAGCTTGGTGATACCCACCCGATTTTTGAAAGGATTCCTTAATATTTACAACAGCTTTATGGAAAGATGGGTGGTTTAACACATGATCTGCGGATTCACGTAGTTGATTTGCTGTTAAGTTTTGCATTTGTAATTTAATACCGGCTCCGATATTGGCAACTTGTTGAGCAATTATAGGCTGATCAGCGCTTTGTGGGATTACAATTAACGGTACCCCGTAATAGAGACCTTCATTGGTACTGTTCATTCCACCATGTGTGATAAATAATTTAGTGTATTTCAGCACCTCAATTTGTGGAACATAATTTTTTACAATGAAGTTTTTGGGAATCTCCCCCAAATCAGATATTTGAGCTTTTTCCCCAATAGACATGACAACAGTATGATCAGTGTTCCCAAATGCCTTAAAACAAAGCTTATAGAAATCAATTGCTTGGTTAAAAACAGTACCCAGAGAAATGTAAATTAGGCTTTTTCCCTTGATTGCGGTAAGGTCGAAGTTTTCTTGCGTTGATCGTAAAGAGATGGATGGACCTACAAATTTGTAAGTTTGGTCAAATGTTTCTCCAAAGGGTTGAAACTCCCTAGTTGTATAAACGATTGTAAGTGGTGCAGGGTTACAAAAAACTTCATAAGGAGAACGGATTTCAACATCATATTTTTCTTTAATTTTTGTTGTCAGGTTTTGAAAATCATCATTTATCGTTTTAACAATTTCTGTTGGGATATTTTGTGAAAGATGTTCCAACATTTTATCAAATGATGCTTTTGTCTGTGCAAAAGAAGTACTAGAATTAATTGCCGGAAGTTTTAGTATTTGTGCAAGTAAACGTCCACAACCAAACATGGAATCGTGAATGATATAATCAAATTGTTCCCCTTCGATTTGCTCCAGAACACTAGGTATCATGATATCTGCCGTACGCAAAAGACCATTGATTCTTTCGTGTAAATAATTTCTTCCACCTGAGATAAAAGCTTTTATAAATTTTTCACCGTCAAATGTTCGTACAGTAGCTCCCGTCTTCTCAATACGTTCTCGAAAAGCTTCTATCGTAAAGTACACTACCTCTTCACCACGCGAAATAAGCTCTTGCACAACTCCAATAGTTGGATTGATATGTCCTTCTGATCCACCATTAATAAATAAAACACGTGCCATTATAACCACTCCTTAGGTAAAATGTTCTCTAGATTGTGTAAGAGTAAGGGTCACTGCCCCATACAATTGCTCAACTTAAATAATGGAATTAAATTTATCATAGTACAATATTTTAAAATCTCAAACTTTTAATTAACCTTGTAATTTAATATTTGCATCAAACGAGATCTTTCTGATGCGTGTATTAAATATAAATACATAGGTATTTGTTTGCACGGGATAGTTTAGTAATCGGAATCAAATAAATATGAAAAAGCTATCACCTTAAATGATAGCTTTTTTATATTTATTTATAATGCAAAATAGCGATTTAAACAGGTGCAAAATAACGTCTAAAGTGACAGATAAGGTTGTAACTTTGATTTAAATGGATTTCGAAAACGTTCCTATTGGGAGTACTCTATTGAAACGAATTTTTGAGAGGGATTTTTTCAATAGAAGACTCGATAAATAAAAGCACTGAACTTAGGTAATTTGGACAAGCATGTATTTTTTCATCCCATATATATAGTAGAAAAAGGAGTGTTGTATATATGGGATGGTATAACAAAAGCTACAATCAGCGTCCTCCACAGCTTCCAATCCCACCAGATCCACCAGATCCACCAGAACCACCAATCCCACCAGAGCCACCAATCCCATCAGTTGTAGTCTAAGCTGAAATTGGGGTACAGACATCAAAACAGAAACTTGCTTAGCTTGTAATGGGCTGGGCTTTTTTAATTTTTACGGTATGGCGGAAACTATCAGAACCTTGTTATTTGATTTTTCATCGTCAGTATTCATGTTTAAATAACCTCTAACAACCATAAAAGTTGGTATTCCCCACATAATTATAAAAGTTACAAGAGAATCAGTATATATATTCAATAGTTACCTCTCCCATTCAGCATTACCATTTTACCACAAAAATTCATTAACCTTGTTCAACTAACCTGCCCCAATAGTCCCATAAAATCGAGTAGGAGGAGGCGCCTAGCCTCCGACCTCTCACACCACCGTACATACCGTTCGGTATACGGCGGTTCAGTTTAAGTCTGACGTAGTTTTGTATATCGTTCATATAGATTTACTAACCCATGATTAACCCATGAT
>NZ_JBFUIB010000383.1:0-3685 GCF_056402095.1 Peribacillus sp. P4_C12 | reverse complement strand
ACTCGGAAATGTGTCAACTCATAACGCATATCACATTGGTCAGATCATTTATATCCGGAAGTTGCAAAATAGCTGGAAAATAGATGCAGGAGTAGATAAATAAATAAAAGTTGCACTAGTGCCTACTTGAACTAACRGSTGCTTTRSTTCAWTARGGRAGGTTGCTGWRGCARCCTTTTTSTTATGSMACTAAMGGGGCAGKTTAGTTGAACAAGGATAATCCACAATTTGAATAGAATATGTAGAAAACAAATAGTTGTTTGGAGTATCGATCCAAATAACAACCTATGAAGGAAGGGTAAGTAAAATGAAGAAAATGGTTGGTTGGACACTTACTTTAGCTACGCTTTTGATAGGTGGAGTCATTTATTATTTCATAACGTTATCTCTATACGAACCATCAAAAGATGCATTTGACTTCCCAGTTCCTAAAAATGCTGAGCTAGTCCAGGAAAATGAACAAGGGAAAAGTTATGATTGGTCAAAAGCATCGGAAGAAAATGGCATACCATTTGGATATGAATTAGTCCTTAAAGCGAATGGATGGAAAAAGGGAGAAAGAGAAGGGGCTTCCGTTTTTTACACAAAAGGAAATCATAAAATAGATTTGATTTCTACAACGAAGCATTTAAACATCCTTAAAGTGAATTAATATAAAGGAAATATCTTATTCAGCTAACGGGTGCGTTAGTTCTATAAGAAGGCCGCCAAATGGCGGCCTTTTGAAAGTGTGATTCTTACAATAATCGTACATATTAGTAAATTATTTTTAAAAACCATTAGGGTTATAATTATCAATCTGTACTAATAGTTAATTGTTTAGGAGAAATACCCCATTCTTTAGCTAAAAAATTTTTAACTTTTTTAAGGGAGCTATTATCATGAGTTGACTGGTTTTCTTTAGGATTTACATTTATGTCAATATTGTTTACAGGTTCTACCTTTGATTCACTGTTACCTTCACTGCTTGTTTCAAGTGATTTTGTTTCTATTAAAAAYACTTCTACGTCTTTAAATTTTGGTGTTGGACTATCTAGATTGTCAATGACCAAGTTGATATCTTGAATTTCATATTGATACTCTTCTAATAATTCTTTTTTGACAAGGTTTTTCATTTCAACAGAGAGAATATCAGGAATAGATTGAACTTTTTCCTTACTAATTTCTTTTTCCTTTTCCTTTATTGAATTTAATAAAGAGTCTTTATGTACAGTATCTGATATATTTATTGGATTTAAAATATCTTGAGGAGACATCTTAAATAAATTTAAGATTGGACTTATTAAACAAACTATAATTACCAAAGAGAATACTAACCTTATAACATTCCGATAACTATTATTGGGTAACATCAAGTCAATAACAGTAATGAATAAAATTAATACAATAATTTGCGATATCCAATTACTTAAAAAAGACAACTCCAATAACCTCCCCAAAATAACTAATAATTTTTGATCGAAGTTTGAAAAAAAGAGAAATGATCACAGTTTTCAGGCTAGTACAGATTATGCTAAATATTGATGCATAATGTCTGCTTTACCATTTAAAGTACTTTAAAGAACATCTATAATAAAAATTTGAGTTCTTACCTTATACAACTAACGGGTGCGTTAGTTCATCATTAGGAGCTGATCAGCAGCTCCTTTTCTTCTGCAACTATAGGGCCAGATTGTTGAGTAAAGAAATGGTTGTTATATGTTAAACTAAAAGGAAGGTAGGATTAGTTAATAAAGGTAAAAAGTGTAAAGTCATAGCGTTTTAGACTAGGTTTCTATGAAAGGTGGGCATATAAGACATGTCATATCAAGTTCTAACAGATTCTGACGTTTTGAGATTGACTAGAATGAAACCCGTCATTGAGGCAATTGAGCGCGTTTTTCGTGAACAAGCAAACGCAACCCTTGTTTCACCACCTCGATTTCAATTGGAGACGGAGAATGGAAACTTAGTTTTCACTGCTGGCGCCGCAACGGAGACTGAAAAAGTTATAGGCTTTCGAGTTTACGATACCTATTCAAACGATCATTCGGGTCACGAACAATTGGTATCTGTGTTTGATTCCGTGACAGGAGTATTCAAAGGAGTTATTATTGGCAATTTACTTGGTGCCCTTCGCACGGGCGCAATTGGGGGAGCTGCCATTAAAGCCATGTCTCGTTCAGATGCTGAACAGCTAGCGATAATTGGAACAGGTATACAAGCTCGTACTCAGTTAGAAGCAGCTATAGCTATTCGTGATATTAAACGGGTTCTGGTTTACAGTCGTAATGATATAAATCGAAAAAAGTTTGCTGAAGAAATGTCTGAAAAACTTGATATGGATGTAATTCCTATGGATTCATCCAAAAAGTGTGTTGAGAAGGCAGATATCATCATCTGTGCTACAAATAGTCGTTCACCAGTGATTGATGCGGATTGGTTAAAACCGGGTGTACATATCAATACTGTTGGACCAAAATCGATGAAGGGACATGAGCTACCCATAGAAGTAGCTGGTAAAAGCTCCGTAATTACTACAGATTCCCTTGAACAGTTATGTGCCTATTCAACACCTCACTTCTTAGCCAATACTCCTTATGAACAGAATATTGTACAGCTTTCGGACATCGTAACTGGAAAAACACCGGGCAGAACTTCAATCAATGATGTTACATTGTTTTGTTCCGTGGGACTTTCTGGCACTGAAGTGGTTGTTGCAAATGAGATTATGAAAATGGCAGAAAAGTAAGCGAGGGTTTGAAATGTCACAAACCTATATGGTTTGAGGAATCTTCTTCGCTTTTCTTATAGAACTAACGGGTTTTTTCAGCTAACGGGTGCTTTACTTCAATAACAGGGGTTGCTGCGGCAACCTTTTTATTATGGCACTAACGGGGCAGGTTACTTGAAGAAGGCTATGTTAAAAGTCCAACCATTTTTACTACGATGTGCCCAGGAAACTTTACTAGCATCAATCTATATTGAATAACTTAAAACAACATATGGTAAGTGCTTTTTTAGATTTTTTTACTTATAATCACTTTTACTTTTACTTAAAATAGCTTATGATTAAGTTGAGGAGGTTAAAAATGAATCAAGAAGAACGATTGATACGAATCCTTAACTATTTAGAAATCCACAAAACAATGAACATCAAACAGATGTGTGAAACATTTGATATTTCACGTGATACTGCAAGAAGAGATATCGTGGAGCTTACGAACCAAAAAATGGTAGTTAGAACTCATGGTGGAGTTGCATTACCATCATTTCATAAAAAAATTGATGATTATCGGGATCGATTACGCACCGAATCAGAAACAAAGAAATTAATTGGAAAAAAAGCTGCAAGTATGATAACAGACAATGAGATGATTTATTTAGACGTTTCAACCACAGTCAATTTTATAGCTCAATTTTTAAAAGCAAGACAAGTTACCATTGTAACTAATTCAATTGATAGCGCTTATGTATTGGCTCAAGCTGAAGATACAACTATACACTTTTTGGGAGGTACTCTAAATAAATCAACTCGACATGTCACAGGATTTTCAGCCATAGAAAAACTAAAAGATTATCATTTTAATAAGGTGTTTATTGGAGCAGCAGGTATTATGGAAGATGGCATTTATTATGGGCTTGAAGAAGATATTTACTTTAAGCGAGAATTGATAAAACATGCTGATCAAGTCATCTTATTGAC
>NZ_JBFUIB010000382.1:0-3689 GCF_056402095.1 Peribacillus sp. P4_C12 | reverse complement strand
GGTTAGCACATACAAGGTGGAACATGGCTAGGGAAATCCGTTTTTGTTTCTAGGTATAGGCAGGTTTTTCTTTTTACTGTGGCGAATTTAACTAGATCACGATAACCATTAAAAGGAGGATGTATAAGACGGCTTCTATTGATGGTAATTGTGGTATTTAGGCAAATGTCTTAGATAAAATGTATAAAAAGGAGTGTACATATGAAATTTAATGAGTATGAATATAAACGTCCTGAAATGGATGAAATCAAATCGAAGTTCACGAAAGTTTTGGAGAAGTTTAGGGATGCACAAGAAATAGACATTCAAGTGAAAGCGATGGAAGAAATAAATGAAATTCGAAATTATGTAGGTACCATGTTAAATTTGGTCTATATTCGACATTCCATTGATACAAATGATGAATTTTATAAAGCTGAGAACGACTATTTAGATGAATTCTCTCCTGAAATGGAGGAGCTGACTTCCATATTTTATACTGAGCTTGTTCGGTCGAAGTTTCGTCGGGAGCTTGAGATGAAATGGGGGAAACAACTGTTTGACCTGGCAGAGGCCCAACTCAAAACGTTTTCACCTGAGATTATTCCGCATCTGCAAAAAGAAAATAAACTATCAAGCGAATATTCACAGTTAATCGCCTCTGCAAAAATTGAATTTGAAGGAGAGGAGCGTACACTTGCACAGCTTCAGCCTTTTATGGAGTCAGCGGACCGTGAGTTAAGAAAAAATGCAAGTGAAGCATATTACAGCTTCTTTGAAAAACAACAGGCAGAATTGGATCGAATATTTGATGAACTTGTGAAAGTACGGCATGAGATTGCGACTATGCTAGGGTATAAAAATTTCGTCGAGCTCGGATATAATCGAATGACAAGGACTGATTATAATGCGGAGATGGCTGCTGCATTCCGTAAGCAGGTGAAAGAGGATGTGGTACCGCTTGTTACCCGATTGAAGGAACGTCAGCGTGAACGGCTTGGATTGGAGAATCTATGCTATTTTGATGAAAATTTTCAATTTAGAACGGGGAATGCGATCCCTAAAGGTGATGCGGAGTGGATCATCGAAAATGGCAAAACGATGTACCGTGAACTTTCAACTGAAACGAATGAGTTTTTTAATTTTATGATAGATAACAATTTGATGGACCTTGTGGCGAAGAAGGGAAAAGAAAGTGGTGGTTACTGTACCTTCATAGAAGATTACAAAGCTCCATTTATCTTTTCAAATTTCAATGGGACCTCCGGAGATATAGATGTTTTAACACATGAGGCGGGTCATGCATTCCAAGTATACCGGAGCCGTGACCACGATATTCCGGAATATTACTGGCCTACATATGAGGCTTGTGAGATCCATTCGATGAGCATGGAATTTCTTACATGGCCATGGATGGAGCTGTTTTTTAAAGAAGATACAGAAAAGTATAAGTTCTCTCATTTAAGTAGCTCACTTGTATTCCTGCCATATGGGGTAGCTGTGGATGAATTTCAGCACTTCGTCTATGAAACTCCCGACGCCTCTCCACTTGAAAGAAGACAGGCGTGGCGTAAAATCGAGAAGGATTATTTGCCTCACCGTGATTATGAAGGAAATGAATTTTTAGAAAATGGAGGATATTGGCAGCGTCAGAGCCATATCTATCAGTCTCCATTTTATTATATCGACTATGCATTGGCTCAAATCTGCGCCTTCCAATTTTGGAAAAGATCAGTAGAGGGGGATGTGGCGGCTTGGGAAGATTATTTGAATCTGTGCCAACTCGGAGGCAGCAAGTCTTTCCTTGGTCTCGTAGAATCGGCGAATCTGAAGTCACCATTTGCTGATGGGACAGTTCAGTCCGTGGTCAAGGTGATCGATGAATGGCTTTCCTCTGTCGATGATCAAACATTATAAAAGGTGATTGAGCTGAGTTTTAAGTGGAAATATTTTTTGTAAGTATCACAATAAATTCCATGATGAGCCACAACTTAATCGTTGTGTTAAAACGCTTGAGGATATTTTTCCTTAAGCGTTTTTTTACGTTCCCTGCCAGTGAACTAACATGTATCTATTGTTTTAGGCTATTAGATACTATTCATTTCTCATTTACTTAGTGCTGTGTTTAAGGTTAATGTTCTTAGAAAGTTTAAAAGAGGCAGCTCTAAAATAAGTCTACTTTATATATTGTTTGAAAGAGTTTAATATCAACAAGATTATTTTACAGAGCCTAAATCAATAGGGAATATTACTTGGCTTGTCTTAAATGCCTCCACCTGACATATAAATGTAGGGAGGAGGGGAAAGTATGCTGTCAAGGTGGTCAGGGATTTTTCAGATTGCAGCCGTTTATGTAGGTACAGTCGTTGGAGCTGGTTTTGCAACTGGAAGAGAGATTGTCGAGTTTTTTACCCGTTATGGCATTTATGGCTTTATCGGGATTTTAATAGCAGGTTATATTTTTATTTTTACCGGAACGAAGATCATGCTTATTTCTACAAGGATAAGAGCTACTTCTTATGAAGAGTTCAATCAATTTTTATTCGGTAAGAAGTTAGCAGGAATCATCAATATCTTTTTCCTTATCATGCTGTTAGGTGTGACGGCCGTCATGATTTCGGGTTCAGGGGCAGTTTTCGAGGAACAACTTGGTGTTCCTAAAAGTGTGGGAAGCTGGTCTACCATCATCTTGGCATCATTAGTTCTGATGATGGGGATGCGCGGCGTTTTTACAGTCAATTCTTTTGTTGTTCCAATCATGATCTGTTTTAGTTTGATTCTCTTTTTCTCTACTTTGGGAAATGGTGACTTTTTGTCTTTTCTTACGCAAGTTCCTGATGAAGGGATTTCCTTGAAAATGATTTTCTCCCCATTTGCATATACAGCCTTTAACCTGGCTTTAGCGCAGGCCGTTCTGGTTCCAGTTGCCAATGAAGTCCGCGACGAAAAGATTATTAAGCATGGGGCCATCCTTGGTGGTATCTTTCTCACTATAATCTTACTAACTGGGCATTTTTCACTTATGACACTTCCAGATGTAGCTAGCTATGAAATTCCTTCGGCGGTTATTATGAGAACTGCAGCTGGGCAGTTATATTGGATGTTTATTTTGGTGATTTACGGGGAAATCTTCACTTCGGTTATTGGGAATATTTATGGATTACAAAGGCAAATTAGCAGCTATGTTAAAGTACCAAGCATGCTAATCATAGCTATTATTTTTTTAATAGCTTTGATCATCAGTGAATACGGATATGGAAGGCTATTAGGATATATCTACCCGGTATTTGGATACATAAGTCTGCTTTTTTTAATGCTAGTCTGGAAAAGCAAGGCAGGGAAGGAGAAATGAAAAATGGAGGGAAAAGAAGGTATGAGCTTTTCCCTCCGTCTGGATTCAATGAATTATTATTTTTTCATCAGAGTTTTAGCCATCTCTAGAAAGGCATCTCGGTAATCTTGATTCCTCTTAGTGAACATTGTTAAGCGGACAGGAGATTTTTCACCTTTGAGCAAAATGGATGTAATCACATCATCCCCTCTTACGACTTCAAATCCCGACCCGTTATCAACGTCAAGTGCTGGATCCTCAATTGTTTCTGAAAAACTTTTCAGTTGGGTTTGGACATTTTCTTCGACTTCATCCCAATTAACATCACCCGTTAATAATTCAATTCTCATAAAAATGGAGTCATCTGTAGTTAGGAATA
>NZ_JBFUIB010000381.1:0-3707 GCF_056402095.1 Peribacillus sp. P4_C12 | reverse complement strand
CCTCAAAGGTGAGGAGCTTCCCTTATTTTCAATAATACATAATTTTAACAATACCCCGAATAGTTGCCACTATTCGGGGTATTGTTAAAATTATATACATTATCTTTTATCGTAGCTCTACGATAATGCCTTCGCATGAAGGGATTTCTTTTGCCAAGCCATTGTAATCATTAAAGTTAGGATCAAGAGTAAGAGGCCTAAAATGAAAGGATAGGTAATTTGAACATCATACATCATTCCGGCAAGAGTGGGTCCAAGCACATTTCCAATGCTCATATATGCATTATTCATACCCATCGCAAATCCCTGCTCATTCCCCGCCATCTTAGAAATCAGTGTGTTTAAGACTGGTCGAAGGATGGAGGTAGAAAGGAAGATGATGAGAGAGATTCCAAAGAAAATTAGGTAACTTGAAGCAAAAAGTGAAAGAAGGAATCCTATGGCTGCGACGCTAATAAAGATAATTAGCACGCTTACCTCCCCAAAACGGCGAACAATCCGGTCGACAACAAAGAGTTGAACGATTACGCTGACGATACCAGTAGCTGTAACCATTGTTGCGATGTCCTTAGGTGTTGAATTAAATTGATTGTCAAGATAAAGGCCGATAACAGATTCATATGCCATTAATCCAAAGCTCATCACAAGTGTAATGATAAGAGGAATGAAATAGGGCATTTTCACAGACAAGGCAATTTTGCGAACCATCGATTCGTTATTTGCCATGTCCATAGCTTGTGAAGCTTGTTTCGTTTCGCTTTCCTTTAAAACAAAAATAGAAAATATTACTGCGAGGAGTGATACTAGCGCAGAAATCAAAAATGGGAATTTTAAGCCAAAGTCAGCTAAAAATCCACCAATTCCTGGGCCAACAACAATCCCTAGGGACATGGCAGCAGATACTAAACTATTGCCTTTAGCCCGTTGATCGAAAGTGGTGATATCAGCAACATAAGCAAATATTGCTGGTACAAGCAAAGCAGCCCCAACCCCACCGACAACCCGAGAAGCATACAGTAGCCAAATGGAATTAACAGCATAAAAAATAAACATGGAAATAGTCAAACCAATTAATCCATATATAATCATTTTTCTACGACCAAATTGATCAGTCCATTTTCCGGCAATTGGCGAAAAGATAAGTTGGGCACCTGCGAAAATGGCAATCATTAGCCCAGCAGCAGTTCCACCTTGATTAATGGAAGCCAGGTATGCAGGTAAGATTGGAATAATAATACCGAAGCTTCCTATTGCAATAAACATATTGATCATAAGGATAATTATCTTTTTACGTTGTTCTGCTGACATAAACAGCCTCTCTTTCTCTTATAAATATCAATAACCAATATAATTCGCATGGTTAATTTTTTGACACGTTAACTATGTTATAGTTTTAGATAGATAGTTGTCAATAAGAAAGGATTGTCTAATATGTATTCGAGTGAATTATATAATTTACATACTTCGATTAAAGAGCTTAGTAGTCTCTCACAGGAATTAATTGAGCCGTTATTAGTTAAATACGATTTAACTTCCGTGCAATATCACGCATTACAATTAATTGTCTTAAAGGAATCCATAGCTGTTAAAAATGTTTCAAATCATTTGAAAATTAAGCCTGCAGCTGGGACAGCGTTAATTGACCGGCTTGAACGGAAGAATCTAATTGAAAGAGTTCACAGTGAGGATGATCGACGTGTCGTTTATATTAAATCCACCGCAACTGGTAGAGAAACCTATCATTCTATCAATAAGTGCTTCGCAAATATTTTTCAAGATTTTTATAGTGTATTAAATGAAGAAGAAACCCAACGACTTAAACAAATCGTGGGAAAACTAACCGAACATGTGTCGTCACGTATAGAGAACAACCTATAGAAAAAAGTCAGAGGAAAGTTGAATGGTTTTTTAGGAGCCTCAACTGACCAATATTATGCAAGAGTAGTCAACTTGATGTCATCATCATCTAAAGATTTGTCCAAGAAAGACCACTATAAAAGCAGTGAATTTCGCAATAATCTCACTGCTTTAACTATTTTATGAGATGAAAGCGGATGATCGGCGATCAATCCATTGTTTACACCGAGTAGAAAAACATTTAAAACAAAAAACCTCAACACTTTTCTTCACCTCTTATCTGTTTCTATTTACAACTGAAACTTCTCCTTGCAAACTCATAATCTGTTACCTCTAAGAATTTTTTTACTATTAAGCCTATTGTAGCAATAGAGAAAAGAATCCCTAATAAATCGTTTTGTTAGTAAACTTTCAAATAGAAAAAACTAGTATAAGATTCTCTTTAAATGTTTACTGATTTGAAGTGAGTGGCTAACTATTTATGGAGATAATTTTTTTTTGTTTTGTCGGCTGGCATTTCTTTATTAGAACATTGACGAAACTAGTAGAGGTAAGTATACTGAATTTTACAAATATTCAAATGAAAGAGATGTTAAAAAAGGAGTTGTTTATGATGTTTTCCCCATTAACCCCAATGGACTGGAAGCGTAGGGCGGTGAAATATTATCCGCATAAAGTGGCTGTCATTGATGAAGAGAAGGAGTTTACATATAAGGAATTTGGCCAGCGAGTAGATCAACTTTCTATGTCTTTAAATAAAGCAGGTATAGAAGAAGGTGACCATGTTGCAGTGATGTTGCCAAACACTCATTATATGTTGGAATGCTTCTATGGTATTTGTCAAATGGGTGCGGTAATGGTGCCTTTGAATTACCGTCTCTCAGCTGAGGACCTGGAGTATATTATCAGTCACAGTGATTCAAAAATGTTAATCGTCGATGAAGAATTTATTGCTCCGATTGAAAAGATCGTTCATAAACTTGCCTTGGATAAAATCATTATGGTATCTGTCACAGGGCATAAAACATCTTTAAATGGTATAGATTATGAGAACTTTATTCAACAAGCTAAAGATTTTGATTTTGAAGCACAGCCAGAGGTTGTAATCGATGAAAATCAGCTTCTGACTTTAAATTATACGAGTGGAACGACTTCAAAACCAAAAGGGGTTATGTTAACTCATCGTGGAAATTACATTAACGCTGCAAATTTCATGTATCATCTTGGAGTAAAACATGATGATGTGTATCTTCATACCTTACCAATGTTTCATGCAAATGGGTGGGGTGGTGTTTGGGCGATTACGGCTGCTGGTGGTACTCATGTATGTTTAAGAAAAGTTGATCCTCCTCTTATTCTGGACTTATTTGAAAATCAAAATATTACATTGTTATGTGGAGCACCTACTGTCGTCAATATGCTTGTGAATGATCCGAAAGCAAAAGAAACCAATATCAAGATGCGTCCACGTATGGCTACAGYTGGTGCTCCTCCAGCTGCGGCTCTTATTCATAAAGCACAAGATATTCTTGGTTTAAATATGATCCATGTGTATGGATTAACAGAAACTTCACCTTTCATTCTTTATAACGAGTGGAAGGATGAATTTGAATCTAAATCGCTTGACGAACAAGCAACAATTAAGGCAAGACAAGGAATAGAATTGGTTTTTAACGGGGAAACAAAAGTTGTTAATCAAGATGGAGAAGAAGTCGTTTGGGATGGGAAGGAATTAGGAGAAATCATTACCCGCGGCAATGTTGTGATGGATGGATATTACAAGGATCCGGAAAAGACTGCCGAAGCAATTAGAGGTGGATGGTTTTATACTGGGGATTTGGCAGTAACCA
>NZ_JBFUIB010000380.1:0-3723 GCF_056402095.1 Peribacillus sp. P4_C12 | reverse complement strand
AGCTTGGTAGTTGTACCGCCTAAATCGACACCCATCAGCCACTTTTCCATCATTCTCACCTTTTTATCAATTTTTTTTCTGCTTTTCCCTTTCAAGAGACAATTGCTGCCTAATTAAAAGTATCGCCATTTGATAATCTTTCGTGTCCATCATCTGCATTCGATGAATTTCTCTGATTTCTGCTTCCATCAGTTCAAGCTCGGCTAAACGATCACCAATATAAATAAACGTCCCGAATCTTTTCAAATATTGTTGAAGATCATAAAATGTTTTCATAATAAACCTCTTTACTCTATTCTATGGAAAGTATAACGAATCCGCCGCCATGTAACAAGCGCAGATTTCCCCTTATGATAATTTTTCCCATCCCCTCATAGTTGTCCAACTCTATTCATATGATGAAACATTAGGAAAGTGAACGTTCATTGAAGGTCTTTTGAAATTTCCATATTTCATTATTCGAACCAACCTAGTAATTTGAACAGTCATCATACGTTAAAACGGAGGGGAAAAATGAAACTACAATTGAAGTATACTGTTTTTTTAGTACTAACTACCATTTTTGTCATCCTTTATTTTTCAAATAAAAATCAGGTAGAGGAAACCATTATTTATTTTCCTATCGATACCTCTCTCCATTTTGAACAAGCTGCCACTCATTTGACGCCTAAAAAAATAGGAGATTCAACATACTCTATAACTTGGAAGGTCAATTCTTCGTTGGACCGGTCTGCCTACCTACGCCAAGATGTCTCCCTGCTATACAAAAATGGGAAATTGGCTGGATCTTTAAAAAATTGGAGACAAAATAAACAAGGACTCTCCCAAAAAGCTAAATCCAAAGAAAGCGAAAGCGGGCGTTATGAAGCCGTAACTTTTCACTATGCCGAGGTACACCCAACTGAAACCATTTTTACCAGTGCTCAACAACTAAGTAAAGAAAAACTATATACCGTAACTACACCAACTTTTCAATATTTCCATAGACCTCTTTCCGAAGTTCAGAACGAATGGAAAAAAACGCTGGACAACTTGACCGATGAAATTACTCAAAACAGTTTGGAGGAAGCTAGTAATACATTTCAAATTAATCAAGATCAGTACAAAATTATCTCATTAACCGAGTTACCTTCAAAAAAAAACCAATGGCTTTCTGCCTTTCCCCAATTCCAACGTGAAGAAATTGTAGGAAAGCTTTGGGAGGGACTTTATAAAAATTATGTGTTAGGCGTAAAAAAGGAGGACGGCTCTACTGTGAGTTCACAAGGTAGCACCATCCCCCAATTGCTTGTAGCAAAGAATCAAAGTGAAATACTTGTCTTGTTTACACTGGAAGACGGTACCCCTATTATGCTACGTCAGAAGCTATAGTTGATTTTCAATTTCTTTTAATAATTTAGTATATGATTTTTTCTCTGGAGCAAGCTCAATTGCCTTTTGAGCTTGTTCTTTAGCTTGATCATATAACTCTAATTTCACATAAACTAAGGCCAGATTATAATGGGCTTCATGTAATTCAGGGTTTTGTTCAATCGCTTTTTCATAATAATCACGAGCCTGATTTATATCCTCTGCGCCAAAAGATAAATTTCCTAGTATAAAAAGTGAAAGCGGTGCGTCAGAATTTTCATTCACATATTTGACCAATATATCCTCCGCTTTATCTTCTTCTTCATTGTCAATGTATTCCAGGGCCAACATAGCCATGGTTTTATCATCTATAGCTGCACTATTCTGATGGTTAAAACCGAATTGCAGCAAGATATATGTCAGTATTGCCGTTCCTATTAAAAAGGCCAGCTGACGCAAGAGATTTTTAGCTTTTGGAAGGTGGACCACTCCAGCAGCCAAGAAGCCGCCAATCAATCCGCCAATATGCCCTGCATTGTCAATGCCTGAAACAGTGAAACCATAAACCAGATTAATAATAATTAAAACGATGACCGAAGAGCCCATAGATCGCATAAATAATTTCGGATATACAATTCCAAAATACAGAAGTGCCCCAAAGCAGCCGAAAATAGCACCGCTCGCTCCTGCTGAAAGATTTGGTGTCATAATAAAGCTGCCCAAAGTCCCGGCAAACCCAGCAAAAATATAAATGAATAAGAACCTGGCGTTTCCATAAATCCTTTCTACTTCAGCACCGATTAAATACAACGAAAATGTATTCATAAGTAAATGGATAAAGCCAATATGGACGATCATCGGGCTAAAAAATCTCCACCATTCCCCTTGCATGATGTAGGGAGAATATTTAGCTCCAAACTCAATCAGCGTCTTCGAATTGGTGCTTCCACCATTGAACTCCATCAAGATAAAAACAGCTATTTGTATCGCAATGAATATGTATGTAAAGAATGGTTTAGAATTTTGAAACACTTTTTGCTCAGCCTTAATCTTTTTAACGGATTCCGTGATGGCGGCCTGCTTTAACGTGAGAACTTTTTCTTCATCTAAATCTTCAGCTTTCAGATCGTGAATGGTTAGCGGTTTTTTTAGGACATGCTCAAGATTTTGTAACGAAGCGGGAAACGATTCACAAGCTAAAATAAACGTGTTAACCTTCGTTTTTTGAAATGATGCAGGCTGCAAACTAAATTCATAATCATCTACTGGAGCAAATTTACTCACGTAGATACTTAATATCGAAATAGGTTTTTTGTATAATTTTCTTCGGATTTTTTCCCCATTCTGCAAGGTTCGGTCAATATCGCGTTTCAGCCAGTTTGCCCAATCCAAATCATGACGAATAAGTCTGATGACCGGGAACTCCTTGTTTTTATCGCTTTCGAGCCAAATCTCCTGATGGTTTTCCGTGACAGTGATCATTCGATAATCATATTGGGTTGACAACTGCCTTACAGTCTCCCAAAACAAATAATCCTCTTTAAATCCCAATACCTTCCCCACTTTCCAATGAATCTTTTCCTTCTAAAATTCCTGTTTCATTTAATTAAAACTATAGACGAAATTAAGAAAAAAGTAAAAAAAGAGACTGTTTAATTCCAATCTTTCTCTCCTTTTAAATAAAAAAGGAACCCTTATTCAGGTTCCTTTTTAAAAGGCYGACATCATCATTTGGTCTGACTGAACATGCTTTGCATCATTTTATCCCTGACAATTGGCATATCCAAGGATTTGGTCACTAGAAACCTTCTTACTAAGCCGTTAGATAGGGCAACATTTATCAAGCGATACCGGTTTTGATAGCCTGCATAAACCACTAATCCAACCAAGAAAATCTGAACAATTAATCGAAGCATAACAATCCCTCCTACCGTTAGTGTGATACAGGATAGGATTTTTATGAGCTAAAAATGATAATTAATGAACTTCATCTTCTAATGGGCATATGTCCGTAAAACCTTTGTTGGGGTAATAAGTTTACCCACCGCGATATCATGCACCTCAATAGGCAGATCATCTATTATTTGAACTTCGTATGTAAGAGCTAATGTAGCTCCTCGGTAGTAAGAGAGAAAACGGTCATAATAGCCGCCCCCAAACCCCAGTCGATATCCTTCTTTTGTAAAAGCAAGGCCTGGTACAACTAATACATCTAATTCCTCAATAGTAGCTTTATTTGTTTCAGCTACAGGTTCAAGTAGTCCATAATAAACAGATTCCAGCTGATTAAAGGACATAATCTTTTTGAACTCCATCGTCTTCTTTTCAGGGTCACATTTTGGAACGGCTACTTCTTTTCCCTCACTCCATGCT
>NZ_JBFUIB010000379.1:0-3723 GCF_056402095.1 Peribacillus sp. P4_C12 | reverse complement strand
GAGCATGGTGGGCAGGCAATTCTTTGCTGTCGAGATAGTCAACGGAAGGCAAATCAAGTCCAAGCAACTTCACTCCTCTATCAGCAAGATAAGGTGCTAATTCAGGATCAATTGTAGGAATCCATTCAGGAAAACGGCTGAGGTCCTTCCACTGTCCTGTTGCCAGTAATAACCGTTCGATGCCTGTAAAGTCGATACCTGTAAAAGCCTTAACTCCAATACTTTTAGCAGCATCTATCTTTACTAAAAGTGCTGGGCCAATATATAAATCCAAATCGAGCTCAATGATTTTTTTTCCGTTTTCATCAAAATGGAAAGGAGCATCAATATGTGTTCCTAAATGTGTACTCATCCGAATTTCCCCAACATTGACTGATGATCCCTTTGCTATTGAAGAATTCAGACGATATGAATACGGTGTATCTCCTGGCCAATATGGCGTATTTTCGTTCAGTCGCTGAGAAATATCTCTCTATAGATTCATATATTTTCCCCTCCAGTCTTGCTTACAGCTTTGTTCGCAGTGTCCAGAGTTCGGGGAAAAATGGCTGGTCGACCACTTTCTTTAGGTAGCTCACTCCCGACGAACCACCTGTGCCCATTCTTTGGCCGATGATTCTTTCTACCGTACTCATATGATGGAATCTCCAAAATTGTTGCTGACTACCAATATCAAGAAGCTTTTCGGCCAGCTCATATAAGTCCCAATATTTATGAACATCGCGGTAGACCGTCAGCCAGGCACTCTCCACACTGGCATTTATTCGATATGTTTCRGACCAATCCCTTTTCAAAACGGATTCATCAACCGGAAGACCTCTTGCAGCCAAGGCCCCAATCGCAGCATCATAAATACTAGGTTTATTTAAATTAACCATCATCGTTTCATAAAGTTCAGGCTGATGTCGAAAAACGGTCAATATTTGCGTATTCTTTTGGCCCATTGCAAATTCAATCAACCGGTTTTGAAATGATTGAAAGCCAGAAGAGTTTCCGAGTTTCTCACGGAATTCCATATAATCCGATGGCGTCAAGGTCGAGAGAACATTCCACGATTGAACAAGTTGTTGTTGAATTCTTGATACCCTAGATAGCATTTTAAAAGAAGGCTCCAAACGTCCTGCCTCAATATTGTCTGTTGCTGCTGTTAATTCATGAAGAATCAGTTTCATCCATAATTCACTTGTTTGATGAATGATAATAAACAACATCTCATCATGATGACCGGAAAGCAGGTGCTGACTCGATAGAATTTGATTTAAATGTAGATAGTCCCCATAGGACATATCCTTTTCAAAATCAGTAACCATTCCTTCTTCTAAACGATTCTTATCAGTCGGTCCCTTATCCATACTCTCTCTCCCTTTACGTTCTTTTTATTTTCATCATTAACAAATAAGCGATGCAAAGAAAGATCAGCCAAGGAACACCGAACTGGAGAACGATTTTAAATGGACCAGTGAACCAAGTCGATACCGTCAAAGCAAACAGCAGAAATGCACCTAGTATCGTTAAATATGGAAAGCCATACATTTTCACCGGCAACTTCCGCCCTCCAGATTTTTCCCAATCCCTCCTAAAATACAAATGTGAGATAAACACCATAAACCAGGTGAAAATAGCTCCGAACATCGAAATCCCCATCATGAACGCATATGAAGTATCCGGAAGCAGAACTTTTACACCAGCAGCCAGARAAATGCCCAGCGTAGAGATGAGTAGGGCACGTAATGGAACACCTTTTCGGCTCACCTTTTGAAATAATGCAGGAGCCTGCTTTTGCTCGGATAATGAAAATATCATTCTTGTAGAAGCATATAACTGGCTATTCATCGCAGATAGAGCTGCTGTTAGCACAATAAAATTCATTATTCCTGATGCTCCTGGAATATTCAAAATTTCCATTACCTTTACAAATGGGCTTTTATCGATTCCAGCGGACTGCCATGGTACAATCATCAACATAAGACCGATTGTCAGTACATAAAAAGTAGCAAGTCTGAAAACAGTTGCCTTTAAAGCTTTGGGCACGGCAATATCCGGGTCTTTTGCTTCTCCCGCTGTCACTGCAATTAATTCCGTCCCTAAAAAGCTGAAGAGAGAAATAAATATTGCAACCCAAAGCCCCCAAAACCCGAATGGCATAAACCCTCCGTCATTGACATAATTCTCTACCCCAATACCACTTGAGGGTTCGGCGCCAATCACCACGTATGCTCCAAGTAAAATAAAAATAACAATAGCGCTAATTTTAATCATTGAAAATACATATTCAAAATTTCCGAATGTATTGACACTCGTTGCATTTACATAGATAAGCAGTGCAGCAAAAAGAAAAATCCACACACTTCCAGCTACATCAGGGAACCAATATTTCATGTACACGGCGATTGCACTCACTTCGACTCCAATAGCAAGGACATTCGCTATCCAATATGAATATCGCACAACAAAGCCTGCAAATGGACTGATATATTTTTCAGCAATCGTTCCAAATGACCCTGATGTTGGATAGGCTACAGTCATTTCTGCCAAACAGCCCATCAACAGGAGGACAATGAATGCACCTGCTGCATAGCTGATTAATACACTTGGGCCTGCGGTCGAAATCGCAAGGCCGCTGCCCAAAAACAAACCGGTACCAATTGCACAACCCATGGCAATCATTGTGATTTGATTTGACGATAACTTACGATGCAACTTATTTTTCTCCATACGGTTCTCCCATCCTAGGCAATGATTCCCCGTTTATTTTCATAGTTTTCATATAACCTTCCGTCCATGATTTTTTTAAGGACCTGTACCGTTTCAAAGACTTCCTGAAAAGAGGTATAAAGAGCAACAGGTGCTAGTCGGATCATATTAGGTTCACGGTAATCGGGTATGATAGCCTCTTTTTTCAATGCTTTACATATTCTTGCCGCTTCCTTATGTTCAAGGATGATATGACCGCCCCTTTTTGATTCATCCCTTGGACTACCAATTTTAAATCCGTAATCAGTAAGTTCCGAGTCGATTAAATCCATTAGATATTTCGTCAGCCTCAAAGATTTTGACCGAACCTGCTCTATTCCCACTTCTGCAAACATTTCAAGTGAGCCTAAAAGGGGAGCCATGCTTAATATATGGGGAGTCCCAATCTGAAAAGCACCGGCAGAATTTGCCTGTGTAAAGGAATGCTCCATATCGAACTGCTTATCCTTCCTCGATCCAAACCATCCTGCCAATCCCGGCTTCTTGTCAAAATGCTTACGGTTCACATACAACCCAGCTACACAACCTGGCCCACCATTCAAATGCTTATAATTACACCAAAATGCAAAATCCACTTCCCACTTGTCAAACCAATGCGGAACAGCACCTATAGAATGACAGCCATCGAACCCAATCATGATCCCACGTGCATGGGCTTCCTTGGTTAACCTTTCAATATCAAGGATCTGACCGCTCCGATACAAGACCGTCGGCAGTACAATCAAGGCTATTTCCTCGTTCATCGCTGCAATGATGTCATCTTCCTCAAGGAATTTCCCATCACGGCTTTTCACCTGAACTAAATGTGTCGCAGGATCAAGTCCATGTAATTGGAGCTGGCTTTGGAGAGCATAAATATCACTGGGAAACGTTAGCTCATCCGCCAAGATTTTGTTTCTACCAGCTTTCGGTTCAAAAAAAGTTGCCGCAAGCTGATGCAAATTAGCTGTCGTTGACCCGCTCATTATC
>NZ_JBFUIB010000378.1:0-3730 GCF_056402095.1 Peribacillus sp. P4_C12 | reverse complement strand
TATCGATATATTGGATAAACGGACATTCCCGGAATGGTTTGAAAGGATGCGGACAATTTCGTCTCCCCTTAAGGCTCAGCAGTTAAAAGGTGCGCAGGCTTTGCTGGAATATTGCCAAACTACTTCAAGCGTCCGACCAGAATGGGATACCGATAATAATCAAGCAGAGGGAAAAGGGCATGCAGCGCCTTAATGAAACGATGTATTTCATTGTCAATCCAATGGCCGGAAATAAAGGAAGTATTAAAACCTGGAAAAAGGTCGAGGAAATACTGAAATCAGAAGATGTTCCCTATGAGGTCTTTTTTACGAAAGAAAAAGGGCATGCGTTAAGGTTGACGAAGGAAATTCTTTCCCAGACCAATCAGAAAACCCGAATGATTGCAGTTGGGGGAGATGGTACCTTACATGAATTGGTAAATGGTGCCGCTGAGTTTCCTCATGCAATCATTGGCTCCCTTGCAGCTGGGTCTGGCAATGATTATGTACGGGGAGTTCAGAAAACCAAGTGTGCAGAGGAGGCCCTTTCTTTATTTCAGGATAATGTCGTCAGGGTTATTGACATCGGGCAGTTTGAGACGAATGGTCAGACTGGTTATTTTATGAACAGCCTTGGAATGGGTATTGATGCTGAAATATCTTATGAAGCGGACCGTTCTCCTCTAAAAAAATGGCTTAATCTTGTGAAAGCGGGTAAATTAATTTATCTGTTTATTTTTATAAAAAAGCTATTCACTTATCGACCTAGTTATATGAATTTGACTGTTGATGGCAACATACATCAGTTAAAAAAGGTATGGTTCATTGTTATCGCAAACCAGCCCTACTTTGGTGGCGGGATGAAAATTTCACCGAAGTCAAAGTTAGACGATGGCATGTTGGATGTGATTGCAGTCCATGACATTTCGATTATGAAATTATTGACCGTATTCATCACCGTTTTATGGGGCGGTCATCTAAACATTAATAACGTTGATTTCTTTTCAGGTAAAATGATTCAAATTAAGAATTTTGGGTCAGTAAAAATTCAGTCAGATGGAGAAATTGTTGGGATGGATGAAGTAGCAGTAGAGGTTCTGAAAGAGAAAATCTGTGTCATGTTTAAGGGCCGTATTTCATTATAAGTTTTGAAATGATTTATTTGTTGTTGTTTTATGCGTATAATCGTTTTATAGTACTTGACGAAGAAACGGTATTTCAACTAAAATTTAATTTATGGCTATTGTTTAATTGCTCAATAGCTATTTTTTTATTTCTCTAATATGAGGATGTTTTTAATTGCGGGGTATCATCCCGATGCACGTATACACGCAGCTTCGCCAACAGGCGGGTTTTTTATTAAACATGGACTCAAAGTAGTGGTAATACATACACTAGGTGAAACGTACCCACATTTGTATAATTAAGCGAGGAAATCGAAGGTGAACCAGTTGGAACATTTATTAGGTCAGGAGTGGGATATATCCCCTGCTGGAGGAGCTACAGGAGAAGCCTTTATTGCCGAGAAAGATGGACAGAAGCTCTTCCTGAAACGAAATTCATCGCCATTTTTAGCTGTTCTTTCAGCTGAGGGCATTGTTCCAAAGTTAATGTGGACAAAACGCCTGGAAAATGGGGATGTAATTACGGCCCAGCATTGGATGGAAGGCAGGGAGCTATCTCAGCAGGAAATGAACAATATAAGAGTCGCAAAGCTGCTTCAAAAAATTCATCAATCCGATCCTTTGTTAAGCATGCTCAAAAGGCTTGGGAAATCCCCTTTACGACCTGAAAGTATACTTACAGAAATAGAAACCGGGTTATCTTCGGATGTTACGGATATTCCGATTATCAAGCAAGCCATTCATTTTTTACAGAACAATCTTCTGTTGATTGAATGCGACGAAAAAGTCGTCTGTCATTGTGATGTGAACCACAATAATTGGCTCATGACCGAAACTGACGGATTGTTTCTAATTGATTGGGACGGAGCAGTCATTGGCGATCCAGCCATTGACCTGGGCATACTCTTGTATTCCTACGTCCCAAGGGAAGAATGGAATGAGTGGCTTGCCCGTTATGGCAAGAAGCTTGACGCAGGCCTGGAGATGAGGATGAAATGGCACACGGTTTCACAACTTGTGCTTTCCATCCAATGGCATCATCGTAGAAAACGGTACGAGGAAAGAAACGATTTACTTCATAAACTTGAAACGCTATTAATGGCTGGCTGATTAGTATTGATCAATGTCATCCACCCATTGGGACAAGTCGTTCTGGTGGTTTGTTATATGTGCTTCTAAATCGGCGGCACCGATTCCTGTCTGACTGTATTCGTAAATCTCCGTCAGTACTGTTTTCACGTTACTATCAATATTCATATTGATCATCAAGGATTTGGCGAGCCTCTCAACCTGTTCGCATTCAGAAACGGAACCGCAGCAGTCTGTTTGATGGTTGGTTAATATATCTTTTAATAGTGCCATTTGATGTTCGTGGGATAGCGGCATATAATTCCACTCCTTTCTTAAATTGTAAAAGTGAGCCTGGATAAAAGGGGTTCTCAGGTGATTTTCCCTGCCCTTCACTTATTTATGGTGTGTGTTGCGGAAAGTTTTATACATGAAAACTACAGAGACTGTCGCCATGATGGCCGGCAGTTTTTTTATTTAATGAATGGGCCCGCGCCGGCGGTTCCTGAAAAAATCAGCTTGCAGGAATCCATCTACTCGTGTTATGGTTTGAACGATTATATTATAAATAGGGGTGTCATCATGCGTTTAAGAAATAAACCTTGGGCTGAAGACCGTTTGAATGATTTTCCGCAATATGTGATTCAGCAGCCAGTGAGCCATAAAGGTAAATGGCATGAAGTATTCGGTAACGATAATCCATTATATATTGAAGTGGGTACGGGAAAAGGCCGATTTATAACAGAAATGGCGAAAGCCCATCCTGATGTGAATTTCATTGGAATTGAAGTATATAGAAGCGTCATTGTAGCGGCACTCGACTTGTTAATTGAAGCAGAAGTGCCAAATTTAAAGTTGTTAAATGTTGATGCAGCGAACTTAGGAGAATATTTTGCTAAAGGTGACGTAGATCGCGTTTACTTGAATTTCTCTGATCCATGGCCGAAATCACGTCATGCCAAACGCCGGTTAACGTATAAAACTTTCCTTGAGGTCTATGAAGGCATTCTTCCAGATCAAGGGGAAATCCACTTTAAAACGGATAACCAAGGACTATTTGAGTCTTCCTTGATGAGTATTTCCGAGTACGGTATGCTTTTAAAATATGTAAGTCTTGATTTGCATAACAGCAGCTTTGAAGGAAATATCATGACTGAATATGAAGAGAAGTTCTCGAGTAAAGGCAATCGGATTTACCGGTTGGAAGCAAAGTTTCAATAATAATTGATGAAAAACCAGGTGCACAGCATCTGGTTTTTTGTTTTTGGGCAGATTTAGATAAATTAGTGATGTCAGTGATTATGACGCTTCCATTTTGAAAAAGGTTAAGCCATATTTTTGCATTCTCTTTCAATGCCTTTCACGGGAAATAAAGAGCTGGATGTTATCAATTTCAATAAATGGAAGCGGATGTTAAACTAAAGAGAGAGGAGGGGTAAAATGGAAACTTTGCAAATAGGGGAAATTAAATTAACATGGCTGAATGGTGGTGTAACCCACTTGGATGGCGGTGCGATGTTTGGTGTTGTACCGAAACCGCTTTGGTCCAAGAAGTATCC
>NZ_JBFUIB010000377.1:0-3770 GCF_056402095.1 Peribacillus sp. P4_C12 | reverse complement strand
CTTATACTCAGTACATCCTCTACATTTTGATAAGACTTTCCATAAAGGTGATTGTCCTTATAGGTATGAATTTCAGAGTAAATCTCTTTCATGAAATTAAATACGTCTTCGTCTTCTATGGATGAATCAGATGGCCAATATAAGATTTCCATCGGTGTATTCTCCTTGGTAGCAAGCGATTTCCTGCTATATGATATAGAAGAAGCATGCTTGAACCCTTCCCTTTTATAAAACCGTAGTCGTTTTAATGTATCATCATCATGTTCTTGCACAGGCTCGACTTCAAGTAATATTGTTTTTTGCCTATTTTGCAACTTTTGAATCAATTTTCTTCCTAACCCCTGCCCCCTTGATTTCTTGGAAACAAATAGGTAATCAATGAAAATAAACTCATCCCCTTCCACATATAATAAAACATGGTCAGGACCTTCATCTTTTTTGTAAATTTCCTGCTTATCCGTTAAAAGAATTTCTATATGCTCTTTTGACTTCATTTCTTCAATTGGAAAATACTGATTTAACTTTTCATACCAATTCATAATTTAATCTCCTCTTTTACTACTTTTTACTTTCCACAATTTTTCTTATCCACTACAATAGAACTTAAATAACTTGAAAATATTAGGAGGGTTAGGATGATTAGTTATTTTACAGACCTGATTTTGGTCGCGGTTTGCGTAATTGGCATTACAGCCGTGAATGGCGTAGTGACGAATGGGATCGGCGAAAAATGGTTTGGCGGTAAACGTCACTCTCATATTTTCGATCAATCAAAGCGAATTCAGTCAGGATGGAATCAAGTTGGTGGAAATAAGAAACGGTAATTCCTACAGAAATTGGATGACCGAAAGCTATTCCCTAACGGTCATCCATTTTTCACGGCGTATAATCTACCCCTTTGGTATACCGATTCGCTGCATTCCATAATAAAAATTCATCAATTCCATTTTCATTTAAAGCTTTAATTTGGGCTTCCACTTCTTCCTTACCATACTTTTGATAATTCCCCGCCCCTAAATAAGAAGCTGTAAAGTCTTGTAGCCAAGGTCTGGAAGTCGGTGGTGCTTCCAGTTCTTTCAGCTTCCTATTCTCCAATTTGGCATATTCCTTAACAAGGTCATAAGGCTCCAAATCAGGTTTCTCGATACCGAAATAAGATGTCCAATGACTTGGATATATCATCGAGGAAATGACATCAACATTTTCAGATATTTTGGTAAAATTTTGACCAATTCCCGGAGCTTCCGGTAACGTAGCGGCATAGCCAAAAATATCCACTGATACATCCACTCCGTATGGTTCTAGTTGTTTCTTCGCATAACTGACGAAATCCGTTACTGCCTGTACCCTTTTTGCAGTATGACTTATTTTTGCTTCATCATAGTCACCCATATTATATTTCAATTCGTCTTCTTTTTTTTCAAACCCTTCCGGAAAACGGACATAGTCGAACTGAATTTCTTTGAATCCCATCTTTGCCGCTTCAATAGCTATTCCAACATTATAATCCCATACCTCTTTCATGAATGGGTTAACGAAAGATTCTCCACGACCATTTTCCCATACCTTTTTTCCATCTAAAAATGACCATTCCGGCTTCTCTTTTGCGAGAAGGGTATCTTTGAACACAACCACCCTAGCAATCGGATAAATCTGTTTATCCTCCATTTTTCCCAGCATTTCCTTAGGATTTTTTATATGGTCTTTACCAATCCCAGCATAAGGAGAATCAGGATCTTCTGACTTATACGTAACGTTTCCCCAGTCATCCTTAATATCAATGACCATCGCATTCAAATCGGTTTCATCTACATATTTAATAAGTTCGTTGAATTTGTTGCCGCCCGCTGCAGGTCCAGTCACATAAATTCCGCGCACAGCATCCGGATAGTCAAACTTCAAACCCGAATCAAATACAAAACGCGGGGCTCTCTCAGGCAGTTCTTTACTTTCAAGTGCTACATATCTAGTCTCGTTCATACTTTCTGCATGAACAGGCTGTTGAATCAGGAACATACACATCCCTGTCATCAACCATTTAGTCATTGGTTTCATTTCTCCACCTCATTCGCCATCAGTCTTCAATTTTATTTTACAAATACAACAGACCCCTTTCTTTAATACCACAACGATTGAACTTTACTCCTATATCTAGTTAATTAATAAAAAAACTTTGGGTTTTAGTCTCAAAAAAGGCAATAAAACCTATGTGTACCTTGAATTACGTTGTCACACACGATAATTTTGTTCGAAACGTATTACCTTGTATCCTTCCCCAAAATCGTCTACACATTGAAAAATAAAAAACAATCTCACATTTTTGAAATCGTCTTATATAATTCAGAATGGTTATAGGAGGAAATAAAATTTCCTTTCACGGGCTCGATAATAGTCTTTATGCTTTTTCGATTATACATTTAATATGAATAAATGCTAAAATACATTTATAGTGGACAATTCGTATTTCTGGAATGACGTCGATACAAGAAGTGATCACTTCAAAACGGCCCCTCCACGAGRTATAAATGAGCGCTTTCCTATCTTAAATAAGGCGCCAGTTACTTTCAAAAAAAGTGGCTTCATTTTCTATTTATCCTTTACAATAATGAAGAGCGAATATCCATTTACTTAATAAACGTATTTAGAGGAGTGACTAGCAGTTGAAAAGGATTTTCTCCGGCATTCAGCCATCCGGTTCCGTTACTTTAGGGAATTATATCGGAGCAATGAAACAATTTGTTAACTTACAAAATGAATATGATTGTTTCTTTTGTATCGTTGACCAGCATGCAATTACAGTTCCACAAGATCGTCTTAAATTAAGAAAAAACATTAAAACATTAGCCGCTTTATATTTGGCTATTGGCCTCGATCCGGAAAAGAATACAATCTTTATTCAATCAGAGGTACCTGCGCATGCTCAAGCAGGCTGGATATTACAAAGTATCTCTTATATTGGCGAACTTGAGCGTATGACTCAATTTAAAGACAAATCAGCCGGTAAAGAAGGGGTTTCTTCAGCACTGCTGACCTATCCTCCGCTGATGGCTGCCGATATTCTTCTTTATAGTACAGATGTTGTTCCTGTCGGCGAAGATCAAAGACAGCATCTTGAATTAACACGTGATTTAGCTGAACGATTCAATAATAAGTACAACGAGATTTTCAAGATTCCGGAAATCAGCCTTCCGACGGCAGGGGCGCGTATAATGTCGCTTCAAGAACCATCTAAGAAAATGAGTAAATCAGATTCTAACAAAAAGGCTACGATTGCCCTATTAGATGATCCAAAGCAAATCGAAAAAAACATCAAGAGCGCGGTTACCGATTCCGAGGGTATTGTCCGTTATGATAAGGAAAACAAAGCTGGGGTTTCCAACTTAATGTCGATTTACTCCATCTTTAGCGGGAAAACCTACCCCGAAATTGAAGAATTATACGTAGGGAAGGGTTACGGAGACTTTAAGAGTGATTTAGCTGAAGTGGTACTTGGAGAAATCTTACCAATCCAAGAGCGCTATTACAAATTAATTGATTCTCCTGAATTGGATGAAATTCTTGACCGTGGTGCAGAAAAAGCGAACATTGAAGCGAATAAAATGATCAGAAAAATGTATAACGGTATGGGGCTTGGCAGAAAAAGATAAAAGAAAAAGACGATCCTAATCGGATCGTCTCAGACTGTAGACAAACTCGATGAAAATCGAGTTTGTCTACAGTTTTTTTGAGGGGTTGTAAAAATTCGAACGTTGATTTCCACTCCAGGCACT
>NZ_JBFUIB010000376.1:0-3774 GCF_056402095.1 Peribacillus sp. P4_C12 | reverse complement strand
ACTTGCATGTATTAGGCACGCCGCCAGCGTTCGTCCTGAGCCAGGATCAAACTCTCCGAAGAAATGTTTGACTTGCTCATTTTGCTTTTTGATAGTGTGTGCTCACTTAAAAAATTAACGTTGGCGCTTTGTTTTGTTCAGTTTTCAAAGAGCAATTTTATCGCTGCTCTGTTAGCGACTTTATTATCATAACACCTTTCAAACAACATGTCAACAACAAGTTTCATCTTTTTTCTTTCTTGTCGTCGTTGTCTCAAGCGGTGTATTTAATATAATAGCACCTGCATACAGACAAGTCAATTTAATTTTGGATATTTCTTCGTTTTATTTCATTGACTCTCATCTTCTTCTATATATAATGAAAATCCATATCATTCTTTATAGGTAAATAGGTTAAACTATCGGGTTTTTATCTCCTATCATTCATCTTAACCTTAAAGACTTATCCTGTTAATCTGGATAAATTGAAACAGGGGGCAACTTATTACTGTTGCCCCCTGTTTCATAACCCTTATTTATTGAAAGAAATAATGTTAGCTTCTTCTTTATCTACTTTTCCGCTCTTTTCAATCTTCACGCTTTCTCCTTCAGAAAGGTTGGTAAAGACGATTGGTGTGATTATAGAAGTGGCATTATTTTTGACATACTCAATATCCACTTTAAGTAATGGCTGTCCGCTTGTCACCTTATCTCCTTGAGCGACAAGTGCTTCGAAGCCTTTACCTTCTAATTTAACTGTATCTATTCCCACATGTATTAAGATTTCACGTCCCGCATCAGAAACAATGCCTATTGCATGTTTAGTCGGGAACAGATTAACGATCGTTCCATCTACAGGTGAAACAACTAATCCATCCACCGGTACGATTGCAAAGCCGTCACCCATCATTTTTTCAGCAAAAACCGCGTCAGGTACTTCGCTAATCGGCTTGATTTCTCCTTTAATAGGTGAAATAAAATCCTCAGAACCAGTATCTGTCCGTAATGGTTTTGGAACAGTGTCCTCAATTTGATCCTCTACACCCTTTTCAGGAGACACTTCAACTTTACGAGGTCTTTTTCCATCAATTATATCTTTCATTTGTCCTTTAATTGTTTCAGAACGAGGACCGAAGATGGCCTGGATGTTATTCCCTACTTCTAGTACCCCTGCCGCACCAAGTTTCTTCAATCTATTTTTATCAACGTTATCAATGTTATTTACTGACACACGCAGGCGGGTGATACATGCATCTAAGTGAGCGATGTTTTCTTTTCCGCCCATTGCATCCAAGATATCTCCAGGAAGACTTCCAGCTGTACTTGTAGCCCCTTCTTCTTCATCCTCTTCTTCCACTTCACGACCAGGAGTTTTAAGATTAAACTTCCGAATCGCAAATCGGAATCCAAAGTAATAGATAAGCGCAAAGACTAATCCAACCGGAATAACAATCCAAGCATTCGTTTGAGGATTAATCAAACCGAACAGTACGTAGTCTATTAAACCACCTGAGAACGTCATCCCGATTTTCACATTTAGTAAATGCATAGTCATGAAAGAAAGACCAGCAAACACACAATGAATACCGAAAAGTACCGGTGCTACAAATAAGAATGCAAATTCAAGTGGTTCTGTAATCCCAGTCAAGAACGATGTAAGTGCAGCCGAAGCCATCAAGCCACCGACTATTTTCTTTCGTTCTGGTCGAGCCTCATGATAAATAGCTAAAGCGGCTGCTGGCAACCCGAACATCATGAATGGGTATTTACCAGTCATGAAGGTACCAGCTGTTAAATTCTGTACCCCATCTTTAATTTGAGCCATGAAGATGGCTTGGTCCCCTCTGACTGGATTCCCCCCACCTTGAGGGATATAGCTGCCAAATTCAAACCAGAATGGGGAATAGAAAATATGATGCAATCCAAATGGAATTAACGCCCGTTCTACCACTCCGAACACGAATGCTCCAAGAGTTAGGTTAGCACCCAACATATTTTCCGAAAATGCATTTAACCCTGATTGTATCGTCGGCCAAATCAAAATCATCAACAACCCAAGTACAACTGCGCTTGCAGCTGTTACAATGGGTACAAAACGTTTACCGGCAAAGAATCCTAAATAAGAAGGAAGTTCAATTTCATAAAATTTATTATACATTATAGCAGCCATGACACCGACAATAATACCGCCGAAGACGCCCGTTCCCAAAGTTGGAATTCCAAGAACATTGCTATACACAGCACCATTGTTCTCAATGTCAGCAGCATCAATTCCAAGTACCGTTCCCATTGTTACATTCATTATCAAGAACCCGATGATCGCTGCCAGCCCGGCAACACCATCTCCACCAGCTAACCCAATTGCGACCCCCACAGCAAACAATAGCGGAAGATTCCCAAAAATAATATTTCCGGCATTCTCCATGACCGATGCGACCATTTCTACTCCACCACTCGCAAGAAACGGAGCGATATCCAACAAAGTTTCGTTTTGCAATGCATTACCAAACGCGAGCAAAATTCCAGCCGCTGGCAAAATTGCCACAGGAAGCATTAAAGCTTTTCCGATTTTTTGCAAAACACCAAACAACTTCTTAAACATAGGCTTTCCTCCTCTATACTGTTTTTAGGCTAATAAAAACGTTTACATTATAATGACTGAATTCATCCTCTTATGTGTCTGATTTTGGAATACAAAAAAGGCATAAGCAAAGATAGGATTGAAATGAAAATTCAGGTATATAATACCCTCTTTCAGAACAATCATTCTCCTCACTTATGCCTGATCGAATCAGTAACACGTAAGTTAATGTATTTTTATTTAATTTTCTTTTGCAATCGTTGAATATGCATCGTTAGATAGACAGCTTCCGCATCAAAAACCGGTTTGCCTAATTTCTGTTGCATAATTTTTATTAGCTTCCATGAAATATTGTAACACAATGGATATTCTTCTTTCAATAGCAATGCGATTTTTTCAGGTTCGTCTACCTCTTCCCCTGCCATTACACGGTCTATCATGAATCTTAAATGACGAACCAGACGCGTATAATCAACGCTATCCTTATTAATTTGTACTTCCAACTGTTCTTCAACGACTTGGATAAGATGATAAATTAGTTGCGAGTGCTGATTGACTTCCGAGAGGTCTTTATTCGCTATTGCACTATGAATATGAAGCGTAATAAAACCAATTTCACCTTGTGGCAGTCCTATACCTGTCTTATCTTCGATTAGGTCAATGACATCAACTGCAATATCATGTTCAAAAGGATAGAGGGTTATCGTTTCTTTTAAGAATGGGTTTTTAATAGTCATTCCTTGCGAAACACGCTGAAGGGCGAACAGTAAATGATCGGTTAATCCGACATGTATATGTTCATTAAGTTTCCCTGACACTCGATTGTTAATAAGATGAATGGATTCAATTATTGCTGCTTGCAGATTTTGATCAATCTTTGGCAAAAGCTTTTTGTAGCTTTCCTGTTCTTTCACATTTTTTAAAACAAACGTTTTCTCTGCAAGATCTGGACTTAATTCTTCGCCTTTCTTTCGGTTGAATCCTAAGCCCTTTCCAATTGAAACGACTTCACCATACGACGAATGAGTGGCAATCACCACGTTATTGTTCAAAACCTTTTCAACGATAAAACCATTCATTATTCTCCCTCATTTTTTCGAAAAATCATCCATATGTCCTATACCGGATAAAATACTTGGTACTTTTACTATACACGAATTGACCTTTCCCTTACAACATGAAAGAAGGGCCCCATAAACGGGACCCCCTCTCAC
>NZ_JBFUIB010000375.1:0-3774 GCF_056402095.1 Peribacillus sp. P4_C12 | reverse complement strand
TATATTACACAGGAAGATTGGTCCAATCTCCCAAAAGCTGTGGAAAGCTTTCTAGACTTATTCCAGGAACCTCCATATGTCAGACATGGTTTGTTTGTTTTTATGGAGCCAGAAAAGCAAGAAGGAGATTTAGAATTATATCGAAAACGATTTTGGGATATCCTTCAGTATCTTCATATAAATGATAAGAAACCTTGGCCAAATGAAAAGCCAAAAGATCCGGATCATTATTTATGGGATTACCATTTTGCAGGGGAACCAATTTTTATCTTTGGTAATGCACCTGCATATAAACAGCGTAAAACCCGTGATTTAGGAAATAGTCTTGTACTGGGCTTCCAACCCCGAATGATCTTTGAAGGATTAGAAGGTACAGAAAAAGGCGGAATCATGTCACGTGAAAAGGTGCGTGAACGAGTAGAAAAATGGGATAATCTCCCGAAACATCCGGATATCAGCCACTTTGGCGATGTAAATCATAATGAATGGAAACAATTTTTTATTGGTGATGATATTGAACCGATAAAAGGAAAATGTCCTTTCAATCATAAAGAGTTATAAACGAGAGTATTTGCTCTCGTTTATTTATTTGCTCTTTTCTTCTATATTATATGCTTGTAACTGTTAAAAAGGGGATTTAGAAAGTTCACCATGACTCTAGAACTCCGATATTTATTTCTTTATATGTCTGTAAAGTATCTAAAACACAAAATATAGTATATAACCCTTAAAACATATATCTTGTTTTATTTTATTAACACAATTATAATGTGTATGTAGGAATTGCAGTTACTTCGAGATATCTTGATTAAATATTTTGATTAAAACTGTGCTATTCACATACACATATTAATTACAATTGGGGGAACCAACATGTCTAAAGTATTATTAATCAAAGCAAACGACCGTCCAGCAGAGCAAGCAATCAGCGTGAAAATGTATGAATCGTTTTTAAGCACATATAAAGAAGCAAATCCTAACGATGAAATTACTGAATTGGATTTATTCAAACTCAACCTACCATATTACGGAAACACAGCAATTACAGCGATATTCAAACGCAACCAAGGTATGGAATTGACTGAAGAAGAATCAAAAGAAGCGGATAACGTGCAACAATACTTGAACCAGTTTCTTGCTGCTGATAAAGTAGTATTTGCATTCCCATTATGGAACGCTACGGTACCGGCTCCTCTTGTAACATATATTTCTTATCTTGCTCAAGCAGGTACAACATTTAAATATACTGCGGAAGGCCCAGTTGGTCTTATTCCTGAGAAAAAAGTGGCTGTACTTAATGCTCGTGGTTCAGATTATGCTTTACCAGGAATGGATGCTGCTGAAATGGCAGTGAAATTTGTAACAATGAATCTAAACCTATGGGGGATAACGAATCCAGAAACAGTTGTTATCGAAGGGCACAATCAATATCCAGACCGCACACAAGACATTATTGCTGAAGGATTGGCGAAAGTTGTAGAAGCTGCAGCTAAATTCTAATTATATTTTATGTAATAACCAGTATGTATTTTTAGCATACTGGTTTTTTTATGCAGATTTTTCTGAAAGTCGCTTATAATAGAGGGTAAGCCTATAAGTATGAAAGGAAGTGCCAATAAAATGCAAACGTACAAAACACGTGACGAAATCAAAGGGGAAGAAACTTGGAATCTAAATGATATTTACGATAACAAGGATAAATGGGAAAAGGATTATCAAGAAGTCCTTAAGATGACAGAAAAATTAAAAACCTATGATGGACAAATTCAGACAGCTCAAGACTTGTTTGAGTATTTAAGGTTAAGTGAGGAACTTGGTTACATTTATAATAAACTCTATGTATTTGCAATGCTGCAAACAGATTTGGATACAAGGGTTACTTCATCACAGGCTTTGCTTGATCGGGCAAGTCAGTTAGGTCAGAAAATTAGCAATGCTTCTGCATTTTTCATGCCATTTCTTTTAAGCCTAGAAGAAAAAACGCTAAAAGGGTACATAAAGGAAATCGAGGGTTTGAAATATTTTGAAGAAGATTTACTGGATTCTTATCGCTATAAAACCCATGTGTTAACGAAAGAACAGGAAGAGGTCCTTTCCCAAATAGGTGAAGCCTTTTCAGCACCACAAAAAACATTCGGGATGATCAACAATGCTGACATTAAGTTTGGAGAAGTGACAAATGAAGACGGCGAAAAAGTAGAGCTGACCCGAGGATTATATTCAAAATTGATTGAAGATGACAATCGTGATATTCGAAAAGAGGCATACATTGCGTATTATCAGCCATATGTACAACTGAAAAATACGATTGCTTCAACACTTTCAACAGCAATCAAGAATAACGTGAATCTCTCTAAACTAAGGAACTACCCTTCTGCCTTAGAAAAATCATTGTTCGGTGATCAAGTTCCAAAAGAGGTATATGATAACTTAATTATGTCTACTAAACAAAATATAGGACCGATGCATAAATACATCCAGCTGCGGAAAGACCTTTTGGGTGTAAATGAATTGCGTGCATACGATTTAAGTGTGCCATTGGTCGAAGGTGCAAAAGAAGAAATATCATATGATGACAGTTTTGCTTTAATGATTGAGGCGTTGAAACCGCTGGGTGAAGAATATACTTCTATCTTAAAAACCTTTAAAGAAAATCGCTATATTGATGTCAGAGAAACACCTGGAAAACGGTCTGGGGCTTACAACTTAGGACTTTATGGTGTTCATCCATTTATCTTACTAAATCACCGTGATGATCTTGACAGCGTATTTACACTTGCGCATGAATCTGGCCATGGAATGCATTCATACTATAGCTCAAAATATCAACCGCAAATAACAGCAGGCTATTCCATTTTTGTAGCGGAAGTGGCTTCTACGGTGAATGAAATTCTGCTGATTCGCCATTTAATTAATACAACAAAAGACGTTCAAAAGAAAAAGCACTTACTTAACCATTTTATCGATAGCTTTAAGGGAACTTTCTTCACACAGGTGATGTTCGCAGAATTTGAAAAGATCGTTCACGAGAAGGCAGAAAATGATGAACCACTAAATGCCGAGGTGTTTAACACAGCTTATGAAACAATTTTCCGAACATATAATGGTGATGAAATAATTTTCGATGAAGAAGTGAAGTATGGCTGGTCACGCATTCCGCATTTTTATCGTCCATTTTATGTGTATAAATATGCTACAGGTTACGTTTCAGCTATTACAATTGCAGATAAAATTCTTTCCGGAGATCAAAAAACCCTCGAAAGTTATTTGACCTTCTTGAAAAGCGGCAGTTCTGAATTCCCGTTAGAACTGCTCAAGAAAACAGGCGTAGATTTAACTAAACCTGAGCCTATTGAAAATGCGATGAGGATTTTCAGTGATTTAGTAGAACAATTCACAGAGCTGACAAAGGGCTAATGTAAACCATTTCTTCCAAAAGAGCCCATGGTATGATGAAATAAAAAATGCTATAGTAAGACTATTGGCAAATGAGAGGCCCAATCTTTTGATTGGGCCTTATTTTATATGTTAAAGAAGAGATATTGTCACGAGGCAGGTTTTACATAAAAAGCCTAGAGCCTTGGTTATTCATCGCAATAGCGCCTATCTAATGGGCCAGTTCTTTATACATCCAAAGGCATATTTTGTGAGGAAAGTGAAAAATGAATTCAACGGTTAACTATATAAAAGAATGGCAACAGGCACTTCAACTTGAAATTTTGCATTTAAAAAAATACGGAAGCACAAAATATCTTGTTTCGAATGGCCATTTAC
>NZ_JBFUIB010000374.1:0-3785 GCF_056402095.1 Peribacillus sp. P4_C12 | reverse complement strand
GTAGTAAAACCGGCCCACTCACCAATCCCTTCTCTTGCATAAACAGCAAAAGATCCTGTATTAGGGTTTACTGTAGCCATTTCTCCGAGCATTCTCATGACTAAAACAACGATTAAGCCTGCTAATACGTATGATAAAATCGCTCCGGGGCCTGTTTGACCAATAATAATACCGCTTCCTACGAATAAACCAGCTCCTATTACACCACTCAAAGATATCATTGTTAAATGTCTTTGTTTAAGACCAGGTTTCAATTCTTCTTGTTGATGTTTCATAACCTCCACCAACTTTCAGTAATTTAGGGAACCACTTATTGATAACGCTTACATCTACTTAAAAAGCCAGGCTACTCTAACACAACTACATAAACTACTTTTCCCTTACATACTCACAAAATAGTGCAAAAAATCATACATAACCATAAAACGGTGCAGATTTACCAATAAATAGACATTTTCGAAACAAACACTAGCGTTATTCTTATGTGTATAGACACATAAGAATAGGTCTTTTCAGCTTATTGCTTAATATTATTCACGCAACCAAAGAGACGAAGCTCTAGATTTTCTGTTATCCTATTTCCTCCTCCATATAGTTTATTATGACAATCGAAATGGAACTAAGATCACAACGTCATGATGTTAGTACCACTTTCTATGTGTATAATACACTCTGACTTTTTTAAAGTCAATTTAAAAATCAGAATATTTGGACAACCGTTCAGGAATCATTATAAGAACATAATTTTAATGTTTACAAAACACCAGACTGACTCCTGATCTCGTAATTCTATTTTTCCGTTTTAGCTGTTTTGTCCAATTGCCCTTCGATATCTATCATTACTGCCTTCTGATTTCTATTAAGCATTTTCTTTAAAAGTGACGAAAAGATCAGCGTAAACGCAACACCCTTAATGATCGAAGTATAACCATAAACAAGCAGACCCAATAATAGTACGATAAGATTAATTATCCTGATTGTCGCTGCTATATCTATTTTTTTATTTTTGTGATGTAAAATTAAAGCTATAACATCAAACCCAACAGTGGATGCATTTGCTGTTATACATAAATAGTATCCTAGTGCTATCAAAATCGCCGAAATAATAATTACTACAATGATGTTTACATCAATGCTTATACTCAGTGAATAAAATAAGTTAAAAAAAAGCATATAACTAAGGGAACTTACTATTGATTTGAAAAAGTATTCTTTCCCTAGAAAAACTAAACATATAATTAATAATAGTCCTGTAACAAAATTAGCAAGCATGGCTATGTTATAGCCAGATAAAGCATTTAATAGTAACGCGGAACTCGTCACACCACCATTAATAATTTCATTCGGTACAATTAAATAAGCATAGGCAAAGGTCATTGAAATATTTCCCACAATAATTTTAATTAAGTCCTTCATTAATTTTGTCACCTTTCTATAACAATTTAAGAAAAAGTCTAAAAATTAGATAGTTAAAGCTTTCTCCTCCTTCGATATATATATTTATACTTGAACTATATGAACAACATTCATTACTAAGTTCAAATATTAAAGATTCGTTTAAGTTACATTAAGTCTTTACCGCCACTGCTTTTTGATAAAAGTAGAATGAACCCCTTGCTAGAAGCTCTCTTCCCTCCTAATTACCGTAAGAATTTAGGTAACCTGACAAGAATTGTATTAAACCTAAAAAGAATCTAATTTTTTGAAATAGTCCTACTCTCAGAATCTGATTCATTATCAAAAGTAGTAAATACAATGGGAGACAAAGTAAAAAATCGCGGAGTTATCAAGTGACAGTCAGCAACATTTCTTCCAGAACTATCAGATATGTTCGAGAAAGCATAAGAGTATATTCTTGCAAACCAAACCTATTCTGAGGGAATACTCAATTGAAGAATATTATTGCTAAAATTAAGAATCTTATCTTTTGTATGAAAATTGGATTCCGAGATGTTTCATTCTCCTTATCAGATTTGCATGGTCAATGTCGAGCTTAATGGCAGCTTTTCTAAGGCTTTGTGAAGATTGAAGGGCATTTAAGATCATCTGAGATTCAAATTGAGCCATGGCTTCCTTTAGATTAAGATTATTTGTGGATAATAGATTATTATCTGACTTTTCATCGCGGAACTTTCTTGGGGAATTTCTAATTTCCAATAATCTCTTATATGTTCTGGCAAGTCTCTATGGGTTATGAATGGTACTGATGTTGATACTACTAAAAACTCTATAATATTTTTTAATTCACGAACATTACCAGGCCATTGATAGCTTTCCATAATCTTTAAAGATTCGGCATGATTTGTTTTTTTATTCCGTACTGCTCACAAAGCATTGTAAGGTAAACGTCAATAAGAGGTAAAATGTCGGATTTCCGCTTGTATAACGGTGGAATATTCAAATGAATCACATTAATTCGGTACCACAAGTCTTCTCTGAATTGTTTTTTATTAACAAGATCCCTGAGGTCTCTATTGGTAGAACAAACTAACCGAAACGTAAGAGGAATTAGCTTCGAATCACCTATTCGAGTAATTGCTTAATCTTGAAGAACACGAAGCAATTTAGCTTGCATCAACTTTGGTAGTTCACCAATTTCATCTAAGAGTATGGTGCCTGTATTAGCTTTTTCAAAAAGACCAGCCTTCCCTCCTTTTTTGGGCCCAGTAAAGGCTCCTTCAGCATATCCAAATAATTCAGACTCAAATAATTCAGCTGGAATCGCAGCACAATTGATTTTAATAAAGGGGGCATCCTTTTGAGGACTATACTAATGAATATAATTTGCTAACACTTCTTTTCCTGTTCCGGAATCACCTGTGATAGGTACAGATGTAGGGAAAGCAGCAACCTTTTTTACCTTTTCCATTTAATTTTGCATTTCCTGACTTCTAATAACAATTTGTGAAGAATTAATTCTTTGTTTTGCTTCAATTTCTTTATCAGGTTCAATTATTTCCACCATTATCCACTCTCCTTTTGTAGTCATTTTATTACCAGGTTGGTGRCAATTCAACACCATTATTATTTAAGTTGATATATAACCCCTAAATATTACGAACATTCAAACTTCGGCATAGTTCTTGCATCAGTAAATCAATAGTACAAACTCCTTAAACATAAAAGAAAAAATGACACCTAGAGATTAAATAGATGTCACTTTCTTAAATAGGTGTTCTTTATAACGATATGTTCGTCTTTTATAGAGATATGCACTGCACTCCCTATTTCCAACTGTATGAAAAAAGTTTACCTCTGTCAGGCATGTATCAAATACAGCTCACATGAAAGATGCTTACACACTCAAGCGATAAGTTTTAAGAGATGTCAATTTTGCTAATTGGGATACTAGTAATAAAGCGTTATATATAGGAAATCAACCCTTTTGGTTGTCCTTCCCCTTCTTAGAATGATAAAAATTATATTGGTATATTGTAATTTTTCTATATTTTCATAATTGGAATCAATTATATGATTATATTTATGTTAGGGAGGGGAAAAGATGGGAAAAACACTATATCAAGACCAAACATTAGTGTTAATTCAAACATGCCAGATTCATGATGAGGTAATAAGTGAACATGGCTTTTACTTGATTAAGGTATTGGAAAAACGTATGAATATGAGTGAACAGTAAAAAAACCGAAATCTATATGTATTGAAAAAGTGAGATGATTGGGAGTGGATAAATGGTAGGAAAGAATGATTTTATTCAAGGATTTGTGCCAAACCATAATCATGGATCCGTTTACTATACATCTGTTGATGCTGGCCATGTTCATCAG
>NZ_JBFUIB010000373.1:0-3792 GCF_056402095.1 Peribacillus sp. P4_C12 | reverse complement strand
AAATATGGATGTTGAGCTTTGGTTTCTATTAATTGTTTTAATTGCCTTAAGTCGTTCGTTATGTTTAACAATTGAGATCACCCTTGCATCCCCGAAAGATAATTTTTTTTCATACATATTGGTTTCTGTCTGTGTAAAATACACATTATTATACCATAAAAACAATCAGATGAAATGGACAACGTTTATAAAATGAAACTTCCATAAATAAGGAAACCATCGTCTTATGTTCATTCAAAAAAATGGATGCGGGAAATTTACAGCTTGTTAAAACGCGATATCAGGTGATTGATTTAAAACATAACCAATTAGGGACAAGATTTTACTTGTCAGAAGGATTCTTTTTCGAATCACTTTCAACCTCACCGAATGGAGTATAAATCTTTGCATGTCCTCTGATTTTAATCGCAGAAGTGTGCTCTGTGAATTGTGCGATCATCACTTCCCCTGAATCGAGTTTTTCAGAGTGATGAAACTTAGTATCCGTTCCTCTAGTTAAACCGATGACATTTACACTATCCTCAATAGCTTTAATTACCACAAAATCATTCAAGATCTTTTTTTCATTCATTTTCTAACCCCCTATATCCTTAGTCTTTAATGAATGCCAGTACTTCAGCTCTTGTACGATGATCCTTAGCAAAAGTTCCTCTCACAGCTGAAGTCACTGTTTTAGACCCGGGTTTTTTGACACCTCTCATTGTCATACACATATGTTCAGCCTCTACTACCACCATGACACCATGAGGTTCAAGCTTTTCCATTATGGAGTCCGCTACTGTTGAGGTGATGCGCTCTTGAAGTTGTGGACGCTTTGAAACCGCCTCTACAGCTCGGGCTAACTTACTTAAGCCGGTAACTTTCCCGTTTTTCGGGATATATGCTACATGAGCTTTTCCATAAAAAGGCACTAAATGATGTTCACAGACTGAGTAAAATGGGATATCTTTTACAAGGACAAGTTCCTCATGGTCTTCTCCAAAAACAGTATCAAAATATTCTTTTGGATCCTGAGTAAGTCCTGAAAAAATTTCTTCATACATTCTTGCTACACGGCCAGGGGTATCAAGCAGTCCTTCTCTAGTAGGGTCTTCCCCAACAGCCTCAAGAAGCATTTTCACCGCTTCTTCAATTTTGGCATGGTCAACATTAGCCATTTAAACTTACCTCCTAAAAATAAATAAAATAGTATGTATTCAGAAAAAAATGCATGGCGTTTCACCCTGACATTCATATTTCCTATTTTTAAAGCAACCTAAGCTTAACTGAAATGTATTAGCTTAAAGCGACCTCTAAACTTAGTTTTGTCGTGATTGATTTTTTCATAATGGTATATCCTTTTGAATAAATTTATCAAAATCAACTTTTCTAAAATATTCACTGTCTTTTATATTATCACAGATAGAAATTAAGAAGCAAAAAAAGGGCCGCGTTTGCACGCGGCCCTTTTCCGGTTAAGCACCCGTATGTAATGGTAGAGTTACTTCACTGCATCTTTAAGTGCTTTACCAGGTTTGAAAGCTGGCACTTTGCTAGCTGCAATTTCAATTTCGTCACCAGTTTGTGGGTTACGACCTTTACGAGCCGCACGTTCACGAACTTCAAAGTTACCGAAACCAATTAATTGGACTTTATCACCGTTTTTTAGAGCTTCTAAGATTGTATCAAAAACAGCATCAACAGCTTTTGTAGCGTCTTTCTTAGAAATTTCAGTTGCTGTAACAACTTCATTAATCAATTCTGTTTTGTTCATGCCATTCACCTCCTCCCAAAAGGATCTTTATAAAAAATCATTATTACAACACAATAATAGTGATTTGATATTAGTTTCGGTCAAAAATTTTCATTCCCTGATAATCAGGGTTTACCCAGTTGAAATAATTTCCCAAAAAATGCACCTAGAAATTTTAAAATAGGTTGAAATCGCTGATATAACGCGTTTTCTGTATGTAGATTATCACAAATCCTATTAGCTTAGCAAGGGAATTCAAAAAATAATGGGAATCTTTTCATAAATAATTGTATATATTATAAATTTTGTCTTTCGCTATTCATCATTTCCCTTTTTTATAGAAATTAAACTTGTTATATTACTGAAAATCGCATAACCATAGGCTTTTAGCAATTATACTGAAAAAACAACCAGGTTTTCAATAAAGAAACTCCCTTCAAGAGATATTTTTCTTAGAATATAATTGTTTCCCCTCTTACTTTGGCAACAAAGAAGCCGGTATGCCCTAATGTAAAGCCAAAAACGTATCATCCATTTTTTTATTTTTAGTAAATTCTAGACTCACATGTAAAAAGACCAATCCGATGAAGGAGTTGGTCCAGCTTTTAACCTTTTTTATAATATGATAGCAATCAATCCCCCACTGCCCTCATTAATAATCCTTTCCAGAGTCTCCTTCAATTTGTAACGTGCATTATCCGGCATCATCGCTAATTTCACCTGAATGCCTTCTCTTACGTAAGAACTTAGGCTTCGGCCAAAAATATCAGAATTCCAAATGGATAGTGGATTGTCTTCGAAATCTTGCATTAAATATCGAACCAATTCTTCACTTTGCTTTTCCGTTCCAATGATTGGTGAAAACTCCGATTCAACATCGACCTTAATCATATGGATTGAAGGAGCCACAGCTTTGAGCCTGACCCCGAACCTGGCTCCTTGACGGATAATTTCCGGCTCATCTAGACTCATATCATTAAGAGAAGGGGCTGCAACGCCATAACCCGTTTGTTTAACCATTTTTAATGCATCCGCAACCTGGTCATATTCTGCCTTGGCATATGCAAAGTCTTGCATCAGAGATAAAAGATGATCCTTCCCCCGTATCTCCACACCGACAATTTCTTTTAAAATATCATCATAGAGTTCATCCGGTGCGTAAAGGTCGATTTCAGCCACGCCCTGACCCATCTCAATACCTGCAAGAGCGGCACGGTCGATAAACTCGAATTCATTGAAATGACCGACTACACGGTCTACATCTCTTAGGCGTTTAATGTCCTTTACGGTCTCTTTTACAGCTTCCTGATAGCTTTCTCTTAACCAATGATCCTCCCTCAGAACCATTACCCAGCTCGGAAGATTCACATTGACTTCAAGTACTGGAAATTCATATAGGGCCTCACGCAGGACGCTGTATACATCTGATTCCCGCATTCCTTCAACGCTCATGGCCAATACAGGTATATCATACTTTTCCTGTAAAGATTCCTTTAGTGCGACTGTATTTGGGTGATGGGGCTGAACGGAATTGACAATCATTATAAATGGCTTGCCAACCTCCTTCAATTCTTCAACAACCCTCTCCTCCGCTTCTAAATAATCACTGCGTGGAATTTCTCCGATTGATCCATCCGTAGTAACAACTACGCCTAAAGTGGAATGATCCTGGATTACTTTTCGTGTGCCGATTTCAGCTGCTTCATTGAACGGAATCGGCTCCTCGTACCATGGAGTATGAATCATACGTGGACCATTCTCGTCTTCATACCCTTTAGCCCCAGGTATTGTATAACCCACACAATCGACTAAACGAATGTTCACTTCAAGCCCTTCCGCAACCTGAATCGACGCTGCCTGATTCGGTACGAATTTAGGTTCTGTCGTCATGATCGTTTTTCCAGCAGCACTCTGAGGTAATTCATCCTGTGCCCTGGCACGGTCAGCTTCTGACGGTATATTCGGAATAACAACAAGCTCCATGAATTTCTTAATAAATGTGGATTTCCCTGTTCTGACGGCACCGACTACACCTAAATAAATGTCGCCACCGGTACGCC
>NZ_JBFUIB010000372.1:0-3795 GCF_056402095.1 Peribacillus sp. P4_C12 | reverse complement strand
CTGCTCACGGAGGAAGACTGATCTATGTAGGTTTAGTGAAGTCTGAAATTTCCTTTAATGACCCTGACTTCCATAGTAAAGAACTTACCCTAATGGGAAGCCGTAATGCTACTCGAGAAGATTTTGATTATGTTGTGAATACGGTGAAAAATGGTGGAGTGGATTTAAGTTTGTATATTTCACACCGTACGCATTTGGATGAAATGATCCAACAGTTTGAAGGATGGTTAACTCCAGATGCTAAAGTCATTAAGGCTATTGTTGAAATTTAAACGATGGTTTCATGTCTAATAAAAGCAACCGCGTGATGTGGTTGCTCTGTTCATCTTCTGTAGAGAGAAATTTTCTGTTATGAAAGGGAGTTTAGTAACCATGAATAAAAATCAAAGTCATGTGAAGAGCCTAAGTAAAGAAACAGGAGCTGTTCAAATTGGACATATGATGCAGGATTACCCAGTAAAAGTGCTGCAAATTGGAGAGGGGAATTTTCTGCGTGGCTTCTTTGACTGGATGATTTCTGAATGTAATAAACAAGGGCATTTCCAAGGAAGTATTGTCGTTACCCAGCCTCGCCCCACTGGAAAAGGAAAAATAGAGAAATTGAAGCAACAAGATGGATTATATACGTTGATGATACGGGGATTTCAGAATGGGGAGAAAGTAGATAATAAAGAGATTATCTCCGTTTTTTCAAAGGCAATTGATCCGTATGAAGAATGGGACGAGTTTTTGGCGTTGTCCCAAAACCCTACATTGGAATTTGTAGTCTCTAACACGACAGAGGCTGGGCTCAAATACCAGCCGATTCCTTGGGAAGAGGGAGTACCGATTGAATCTTTTCCGGGGAGACTAACAGCATTTTTATATCAGCGATATTTATATTTTAACGGAGAAACAGAAAAAGGTCTCATCATGCTACCATGTGAGCTTTTGGAGAGAAATGGTGATATGTTGAAGCAATGTGTCCTTCAGCACAGTAGGGACTGGGAATTACCGAAGTCATTTATGGATTGGGTAGACCAAAATAATCTGTTCCTTAACTCCCTTGTAGATCGTATTGTAACAGGGTTTCCTGCTAAAGAGGCGGAAGAATTGTTTGCATCGTGGGAATATGAGGATTCATTATTAAATACAGCTGAGCCGTATCATTTATGGGCTATAGAAGGTGACCCTTCTTTTGACCAGCGTCTTCCTTTGAAACAATCAGGCTTAAACGTGCATTGGGTAAAGGATTTAGTTCCTTATCAAATGAGGAAGGTACGTATTCTAAATGGTTCACATACGTTAATGGCTCCTCTGGGTATATTATCTGGATTGGAAGAAGTGAAACAGGTAATCGATCACCCTGATTTTAATCGATTTCTGCGTCAAGCAATCAAGGAGGAAATAATTCCTTCATTACCATTTGATCGTAATGAGATGATAATATATGGAGAAAGCGTTATGGAGCGTTTTATGAATCCTTTTGTTCATCATCGTCTGGCCGACATATCATTGAATAGTGTATCGAAGTTTAAGGTTCGTCTTCTGCCGACTTTAGAAGATTATTTTGAGAAGAAAGATAGACTGCCTGTCTGCGTTGTACGAGCATTTGCTGGTCTGATCCGATTTTATAAGGTACAGAAAGTAAAAGGGAATTATGTAGGGGAAAGCTTTGGTGGTAAAGAGTATGTTGTAAAAGATGATGTAAAAACAATTGAATTTTTTAAAGAACAATGGCTTCGTTATGAGGCAGAAGAAATTTCACTTAAACAATTGGTTGAGACCCTTCTAGGTAATCAACATTTATGGGGGAAGGATTTGAACAAGTTCACTGCTCTTGTTGACGAATTATGCTACCACTTAGAAGTGATGCTTAGGAAACAATAAGGTTATGTAACCCAGGCTCAGTTGCAAGATATCAAGTTTTCTCTAATAGTTTCCTTATCGTATTTGTATGATGTAGAATTTTTAATAGCTCTTTACAAAGAAAAACTAAGTGGAAATATGATGAATATACCAAGCCAGAAGATAGACCAAGAGAAACAATTATTTCCTAGGAAAGTCCAGAAAATTATTCATTAATTTTTACTTTATTTTATTCATATTTTTGGTATAATAGAGTTGCAATAAGATTTCTTTAAGTTTTCTATAATGCAAGATACTTAGATTTTAGGGAAAAATTTCATAATACTTATCCCGTGAAGGGGAGTAGCGTCAGGTGTAACCTGAAATAAAGTCGTCATTACGTGGAATTTCTCCACCGGCTTTATTGGCCTAATCAATTAGTGCTTAGCGAGACCTTTGCCATTTATGGCAGAGGTCTCTTTATTTTTGTTTAAAAGGAGGAAGATGTGTTGGATTTTTTAACAGGTGAATTTATTTCAGGTCTTTTAGCAATCATTATGATAGATTTGGTTCTTGCTGGAGATAATGCGATCCTTATTGGATTGGCTGCAAGAAAGCTTCCAAAAGATCAGCAAAAAAAGGTGATCATTTGGGGAGCAGTCGGGGCAATTGTTATCAGGATTATTGCAACGCTATTGGTTGTTGTTATCTTAAAGGTGCCTGGCCTGCATTTAATTGGAGGATTACTGCTGGTATGGATTGCTTATAAGCTTCTTATTGATGAGGAAGAACATGATGTGAAACCCGCTGACTCAATGTGGGCTGCTATTAAAACTATTATTATTGCAGATGCTTTAATGGGATTGGATAATGTTCTAGCTGTTGCTGGCGCGTCACATGGAAATTTCACATTAGTAGTGATTGGTTTGCTTGTGTCGATTCCAGTAGTGATGTATGGAAGCACTTTGATCCTGAAACTGATTGAACGCTACCCATTCATCATAGTAATTGGAGCCGGGATACTAGGCTGGACAGCTGCTAAGATGATCGTAGCTGAACCTTTCATGCACAACTACTTTGCTAATCCATTCGTAAAATACGGATTTGAAGCAATAGTCGTGATTGGGATTTTAGTGGCGGGTAACCTTAGACAACAAAAAGTAGAAAAAGAAAAAGCTATCAGAAATAAAATCCAAATCGAACAGAATGGTTAAACGGTAATCCAAAGAGACTTTTCGTAAAAGAAAGGTCTCTTTTTTCTGTCTATTGGGCCAGTGCTAGTTAATTCTTTCAGAGTTTTAATTTGAAACCTTTATGGAGTGTGTCGTCAGCTGATGTACTATACTAGTATACTTTTTTATGTTAACGGATAATGGTCCTTAGTTGGAAAATAACTAGCCCCCTTTAATAATGAAGGGGGAGAAAACCCATTATAAAATAACAAATCGGGAGTCAAACTATAGTGGCTGCCTCGTAACTAAACAAGAAAAAAATTAAAGGGATATCATAAAAAAATAAGAAATATTTATATAAGAAGAAAAAAACTGCGTTAAGGTATATTACCAATGGGATACAAATACATGATTATAACAGGAGAATTAGTAGATGAAACTAAAAGTTGAAGTTGAAAGAAAAATCTCTAAGTCAATTGACAAGGTTTTTGAAGCAATTGTTGATCCTGAAATAATGTCTCAATACTTTATATCTAGCGGGACTAGTCGCATTGAAAGCAATAAAACTATTACTTGGAGATGGGACGATGTTGGTGCAGAGTTGCCTATTACGGTTAAGAAAGTAAGCGAAGAAGAGCATCATATAACATTTCTGTGGTCGGCTAGTGGAGTGGAAACTAATGTAGAATTCAAGCTAGAGTGGCTAGACGCAACCTCAACCTTGGTAAAGGTGAGTGAGGATGGCTGGGAAGGAAATGTACAAGGAATAAAAGGTTACGGACAACAGACGCAAGGC
>NZ_JBFUIB010000371.1:0-3796 GCF_056402095.1 Peribacillus sp. P4_C12 | reverse complement strand
GTAAGTATGTATATTCGATTCTATAACCATCATCGCTTCCAGAAAAAATTAAACAACCTGAGTCCATATCAATATAGAACTCAGGCTGCTTAATTGTCTTTTTTATTTCTGTCTATTTGACAGGGGTCACTCCAGTTAAGTAGCCTTCTTTTAGATTTCTACATAAACTGTTTTTCTTAACTGTAAAAATCTTTTTACACATTCAGGAGTTGTTAATGCTTTAGTAGGTACTACTCGTCCCTAAGATATACATATCATTCTTCAAACTAAACTGCTCACGTTAGATTACGTACAATTCTTCACAATCTTCTCCATACTTTAACAAAATATCTAATTTCCTTATAAAGTTTTATTCCACAAAATGGCCCGATTGCTGAACAAAAGTAAAAAAGCAAACATTCCATAAATAAGTTATTATTTGTTCCAAAACTCGTCCTTTTCTGAACACACCACTGTTCGATTTGAAAAGGACGTTTTTTATTGCCTTTCTCGTAACAAAACTCTGTTCATTATTCTATGTTCAATAACCGGTCTATTTTTATCTTATGTTACAATAAATATAAAGGAAAAATAAGAAAGAGTGATTTGAGTGTTAATTGGATATGCACGTGTGTCGACGGGATTACAAAATTTAGATTTACAGATGGACGCTCTTACGCAGTATGGCTGTGCCAAAATTTTTCACGATAAAATGAGTGGGGCAAAAAGACAGCGTCCAGGTTTAGAGGAAGCACTTCAGTATGCACGTGAAGGCGATACGATTGTTGTTTGGCGATTGGATCGATTAGGACGTAATATGCAGGATTTAATTCAAATTGTGAATAGCTTAAATGAGCGTGGTGTGGGCTTCGCTATTGCCGGTTGCGGGGAAGGTTGAAAGTGAATGAACAAGTGTTACTCACGGCAGCCTGCCAAAACATCAAGAAGATTGCCACCCATCTATCTAGGATTAGATAGGTGGATGGGAGTCTTTTTTTCAAAAACAGATCATCCCGAACGGGATGATGAACCAGAAATAAAAAAAGATTGTAGAGAAAAATATACTTTCTCTACAATCTGAGAAGCAAGTTTTAACTTGCTTCTTTTTAATCATGCTGTATTCACGTCTACATTGTCTTTTTGTTCCTTTTCTTTCGTATCTTTGAAAGCGTTGTTATATCAAAGCTTTCTATAAAGCAAGAGTTTATTCTAACAATACAAAGGTAACAATAGGAATATAACCAGCGATGGGAAGTCGGGATATAGTGGAAAATTTCAAAATTAGTGCTCGGCAATTTGCAATATTAGTTATTTTATTTTCTATAGGTACGACCATCTTAGTGATTCCTAAAAGTCTGGCTCAAGAGGTAAAACAAGATGCTTGGATTGCARCTGTAATCGGTAYAGGCATAGGTTTATTGCTAGTGGCTTTATATATCGCTATAGGCAGGATGTTCCCCACTATGACACTCGTTGAAATCAATGAAACACTTCTCGGCAAATGGTTAGGTAAGGCAGTTTCTCTTACGTTTATTTTCTTTTCACTTTACTCCACTGCAACACTATTGTTTTTTGTTGGAAATTTCTTAACTACGGAGATTATGCCTGATACACCAATTGAAGCGATCCATATTCTTTTCACATGCATCTTAATTATGGGAATTCGCCTTGGTCTTGAACCGTTGGCTCGTTCTGCAGAATTGTTATTTCCTATCTTTGTTTTTTTATTCMTAGTTCTAGTTGCCTCAATATTTTTACCTCCTGTTCAATTTAAGTTTGAAAATATACAACCCGTATTTGAAACAGGAATAAAACCGATGATTCATGCTGTTTTTATTTTTACAAGTATYTTTTCTTTACCATTGATTGTTTTATTAATGATTTTTCCTGTTTCAGTGAATCAACCAAAAGCAGCTGAAAAAAACTTTTTTATTGGAATACTAATCGGCGGAATCTGTTTACTCATCATTATCGCTTTAACTATTCTTGTTTTAGGCGCAGATAGTAGTGCCAGACAAACATATCCAAGTTATGCTGTGGCCAGAAAAATAAACGTTGGTGATTTTCTTCAAAGGATTGAAGCAATAATGGCTCTCATGTGGATTATCACGATTTATTTTAAATCGGCTATTTACTTTTACGCGTCCGTTATCGGTCTTGCACAAACATTGAATATGAAAGATTATCGGCCACTTACGCTACCTTTAGGGATGATCTTGATTTCGTTTTCCTTGATTGCAAATCCTAATATTGTCTATGTGTAGGCACATTTGATAAAGAAATTTGGCCGCTATACGTTTCAACGTACGGACTTGTTCTTCCATTACTCTTATTAGCAGTCAATGCAATCCGAAAAAAAATACATCAAAAATAAAAACATTCCATTGATTACTCCCGATTTTCAGAGTATAGATCATTAACGTCTTTCATTTTTTTAGAGGATTTTGGATAGGAAGGGCTTATGGACTAAAAGCATTCATTCTAACAATCAAATTCGAACAATAGGAAAATCCCCTCCAATGGTCGTTTCTGGGGAAAATCTGATTAAACAAAAATTAGTAAATATTGTATCGCTATGACCCTTTAAACGTATCCCGTCTCAACCCCTATATATAAATAGAGTGAAAGGAGTCTCGTCTATGAAACGGAGCTWYACCATRTTTATCATRCTAATCGTATTCCTGTTAWTCACTACKGGTTGCTGGAACCGTCGTGAATTAAATGAACTGGCTATTACGMTGGCCATAGGGCTAGATCGTACAAAGGATGGTCAATATCTWGTAACCGCCCAAGTGGTAAATCCCGGAGAATTAGCTACGGGAAAAGGCGGTGGAGGTTCCGGTGGATCACCGACAATCATCTATCAGGCGAAAGGGGAAACTATATTTGAGGCTATCCGAAAAATGACAAAGGAATCCCCTAGAAAAATATATCCCTCACATCTTCGAGCCCTCGTGATTGGTGAGTCATTAGCAAAAAAAGGAATTGGGAAACCGTTAGATATTATCTCAAGGGACTGGGAACTCCGATCCGATTTTTATATTGTCGTAGCTAAGGGAATGAGAGCAGCAGAAATCCTGAAGGTGCCCACGTCTTTAGAAAAAATACCTGCAAATCAGATATTTGAGGCCCTGAAAGTTTCAGACACTGCATGGGCAGCGACAAGTTTCGTTCAGCTAGACGATCTGATTGCGGATATAGTAAGTGAAGGAAAACAGCCGGTGTTAACAGGAATCCAAACAGATATAAAAGGTGATGAAGAAACTTCTTTAAGCAAACAGAATGTAGAAATGATTGATCCCCCTGCTCGTTTGAAGTTACAAGAATTAGCAGTATTTAATGATGATAAATTAGTTGGCTGGCTAAATGAGAAACAAAGCGGAACGTATAACGTCATTACAAACAAGGAGAAAAGTACAGTTGTGAATATAACGTGCCCTAAAGGCGGAAAAGCTGTGTATGAAGTGAAAAGCTCAAACACGGAAATGAAGGGTAAGATAAAGAATGGAAAACCTGAGATAGATCTAAATATTCGTGTGGAAGGTAATTTAGGTGAAGTAGAATGTCCTATCGATTTAACAAAAACAAAAACGATAGAAAAATTAGAGGGAATTTTTGAAAAAGAATCGAAGAAACTTTTCATAAATTCAATAAAACAGGTACAGGAAAATGATAAAGTAGACATTTTTGGATTTGGTGAGGCGATTCATCGAGCTGATCCTGAAGCCTGGAAAAAACTCAAAAAAGATTGGGATAAAAATTTTGAGCACGTGCATGTGAATATAAAGGTACAAGGAAAAATCCGAAACGTAGGTAC
>NZ_JBFUIB010000370.1:0-3799 GCF_056402095.1 Peribacillus sp. P4_C12 | reverse complement strand
GGATATTGGAGCGGATGAATATCTCAGAAAACCATTCGATCCCCGTATTTTGATTCTTAGAGTCAAGAAAATATTACGTATGGAGAAGTTGATCGAAATAAGGAATTTAAAGATAGATTTACAAAGGCAGAAAGTCTTTAGGGAGGGGGAAGAATTGACTCTTTATAAAAAAGAGTTTGATTTACTGCGATACTTATACGAAAACAAAGGACAGGTTTTGTCTAGGGAAGTTTTGTTACCGTCAGTCTGGGGCATGGATTATGTCGGCGAAGAAAGGACGGTTGATACTCACATCAATAGGTTGCGTGACAAAATTGGAGCGGAGCATATTATCACCCACAGAGGAACAGGATATAGTTTTTATGATAAAAATGAATAAAATAAGCAAGAAACTATTAATGATGGTAAGCATCATTATGCTGTTAGTCTTCGGTATATCTTATTTATTGAATAATTATTTCTCGTCTGATTATTACTTGTATAAAATGAAACAAAGGCTCACCTCCATTTATTTTGAAGTGCAGAACTTGAGTATAGAAGAATTAGTAGAAGCAGAACAAAGAATTGAGAACAATAATAACGTTACAATTGTAATGGTTGAGAATCATGGTAGCACGGAAGCGATCAATGATAATGTTCAATTTGCTTTGTTTAAGGATAAAGTCGTACTGAATAAATTTTGGATTACAGATGAGACTTTACAAAAAGTAGCTAAAGGGCAAACGGTCAAACTGTTATTCAATCAAGGGAAACTGAAGTCCAGCTTATTAACAGTATTATATGAGCAGGAGAATCAGTTGATCTTGCTAGGAACAGTGGTTGTGCATAATACGGATGCTTTACAAATTGTAAATCAATTGAATTTATATTCCATTCTACTAGGCATTATCATTAGTTTATTGTTGGTCGCATATTTCTCTCAAAAAATTATTACACCATTAGAGAAATTAAAGAGTGTAGCGAAGGACATTTCCAATCTGAATTTTAAACAAGTCGAGATTAAATCAGGTGATGAAATTGAGGAATTGTCTTATAGCATTAATGAGATGAGTAATCGCTTGAAAAATGCCCATTCTGAGCTAGTAAAGAAAAACCAAAGCTTGAACACGTTGATATCTAGTATATCGCACGAAGTAAAAACACCGTTATCATTAATACAAGCCTATACGATTGGGATACAAGATGGGTTAGATGATGGAACATATACGGATGTCATTCTGGAACAAGTAACATATACCTCTGAAATGGTCGATTATTTAATAAAACTGTCTAAAGTGCAAGCGATGAAAGTGAACAAATCAAAGTTTGATTTAAGAGAGCTTCTTCAAAAAGTTATAGCCCAATATAAAATTACTTTACAGAACAATCATTTACATGTAAGGAGCAATCTTGATTCAATTGAGAATTTTAGTATTGAAGAAGATTTGAGTCAAATGGAGATCGTATTTCATAATTTGATTAGCAACGCTATCAAGTACGGCGAAGAAGACTATTTCGAAATATTACTAACGAATGATAGAGATAACGAATTAAAATGTACAATCAAAAATAAGACAACCCGTGTACAGCAAGAGCATTTAACTCAAATTTGGGATTCTTTCTATGTGATAGAAGAATCGAGAAACAAAACATTCTCAGGAACAGGACTAGGCCTATCTATTGTGGCTACTATTTTAGATGAAAATGAATTGTCGTATGAAGTGAAGCTAGAGGATTCGTATATTAGTTTTAGTATATGGTTTCATTTGAATTTAGCTTGAAAGCATCACCTTTTTAGGGATGCTTTTTTTGTTTGTTATATTGCTGTGACATAAGGAAGTTATGATAATGAATGAAAGAAGAATGCAGCATTAAATAACAAATATATAAATGATGTTAAATGGGAAGGAGAGACAAGATGGAAAACGGAAAAGTAGCATTTGTGGCAAGTATCTTACTAGTGGCGTTGATTTACTTCGCGTCTGTTAAAGAGATTGCTATTCCAATAGAGAAAATCAAAGAAATTCAAATGATTGTCGATGAAACAAGCCATGGGAAAGTACAAGTAGATTGGCGAAACGTAGCCGCGGTCGTACATACTGAATATGGTCTTAATTCTGTATCTAAAAATGAAATAAAAAGCATTACAGCTCGTTTTATAGGAAAAAGGGAGAATGACTATATATTAAAGGATATGCAACAAGTGACCAAGGATATGAAATACAATCAAAAGCAAAAAAAGCGTGTTGGTTCGTTCCTGAAGCAATTATCTAGTGAAGGGGACATAGCAGCGAAAAACAATAACAATAGTATGCAACGATATTTTATCGAGAGTATTGAAGAGGCAGCGATCTCTAATTATAAAGCGTACAAAATCCTGCCTTCTATTACAATCGCACAAGCTATACTGGAATCGAATTGGGGAAGGTCACAATTATCAACGAAGTATCATAATCTTTTTGGAATCAAAAGCTATAATTGGAACGAGAAAACAGCGAATTTAAGTACGAATGAGTTTTATAATCAGACCATTAAAGATGATTTCAGGGGTTTATTCTTATCTGAAAATCCTCGTTACAGAAAGCATGGATTGTTTTCTTCCAACACATATATGGAGCAGGCTCTGGCATTACAAGAAGCTGGGTACAGTACGATAGAAAATGAAGAAGGTGAGAGAATATATAGTAAGCAATTAATAGAATTAATTCAGCAGTATCAGTTACAGTTGATCGATAGTAATGTTCAGCTTAAATATGCATGATTTCTTCTTTACGTAGAAATGGGTGAGTTGGATATTATCCCCTATAGGTAGATAGTGTAAAAAGACCATAAAAAAAGATGTAGGTTTTCAGTTACCTATAGAATTATGTAGTTTATGTTAATATCTTCTAGACATATTTTACAATTCCTTGTTTAATTTTAAATGACTTTATTGTAAATGAAACATTTTTATTGTCACTATACAAAAGGGAGTTGCTTTGACAGCTCTTTTTCTTATGGTGCTAAACCAGCTAATAGTTTGTCAACATTTTTCAATGAACACTTAAAATATTTCATGCTATTTAGTTATACTTTTAAACTAGGCTAGATCTTGGAAAGTCGCTTATTTAAAGGGCTTTCCTTCTTCACGTTTCTTATCATAGAACTCTCGTAATCCCTTGTTCCGAGGGATGATATCATCTTTCGTTCTCTTCTTGCAACAATCACGAATGGTACAACGAACTGCCATAAAATGAAAATACACTATTTTGTTGTTTTAGTTTTATCCTCAGTTTTATTGTTAGGGTGTACTTCGAAGCAAAAGAATTACAATGTTGCGAAAGCAGAAGTACATAAAGGCCCAAAGGAAAAAAGTAATAAATCAAATTCTTGTTCTAAAATTATTTCACCTAACAACAATTCAAAATAAACACCATCATTCACTGTAAATGAAAAATAAAAGATGTAATAAGGCTATATGAAATAAGGGGTGAAAATCGGAAATTTGATTTTTTCGAAAAACCTTTGTTGGAATGGCTTTTTTGGACAATGGATGAACAGCTTCCGCCAGGCGAGTTAAAAGTAAAAGCAGTTCAAGATGAAAGTGGTAAGAGTATAACAGCAAAAGGAGAGATAGTAAAAGAAGAGACACCTATAAAAGAATTATCTAAAGATTATATCCAAAAGCCAGTTACTTTAATAAAATAGTGAAAATATGTTGACGAATGGTATGTATCCGCTTACAATGATATTTAGTTATTAGTATATTTAGAAAATTAAAAAGAATTCTCAGCATGACAATGGTATTCGACAAAAGAATCGGGTTTCATGCATCATGTAC
>NZ_JBFUIB010000369.1:0-3800 GCF_056402095.1 Peribacillus sp. P4_C12 | reverse complement strand
CCCCAATATCTTAACCTTGGACCAAAATTCAAAGGGAATTTCAAAAGGGGTTCGGAATTTTATAATTCCGAACCCCTTTTGTCTACAAACTGTAATGAGATGTTTCTATAGAAACATCTCATTTTTTATACAAAAAGAAATTTATTGCACTAACCTGCTACCGGTGTTCAATAAGTCTTAGAATATGGTGGGCTTATTTTGTATGGCCTTTCACGAATATATTTTCATACAACAAAGAGCTGCCAAAGCAACTCTCTTATTGAAGTAAAGCACCTGTTAATTTAAGTACAATTCTTCACAAACCCACAAATCGTTAATATTCATAATAAAAAACTGCAGAAAGCTCGTTTACACGAACTTATCTTTTTTCGTACCTCTACAAAATCAAAGTTATTGGTGATATTGAACTAGCTAATAAAGAAGTATGAATAAAAGTGAATTTGTTGCTATCATATCGCATGAGCTTAAATCACCCATAACTGCTGTGATGTTTAAGTTGGAAGCAGTCATCGAAAAGTAGGTCTGTATCAAGATCGGTTAGATATTTGAAAAAGTGCTACAAGATGATGGGAGAGATTCAGGAACTAGTAATGGATATGGTGGAAATCTATCTAATGAAACACACTGTAATTGAATCTAAATTTTATAAGAATGGACTTATTGGATATCGTTAATGAAAGCACCTAACGGCTGCAACATTACAATTAATCAAAGAATAATCTCTTCATTAGTATGCCTTTTTAAGAGTATCATTACATATTTGAAATGGCTTCACTTGTTGTCCATGTAGCACTACTGAAAGCTCGGTAGTTCGTAACAGCAGCATGAAAATCGTTTTCACTAATCGTGGCAGTTGCATCGTAAACAACAGCTGTCTTGAAGCCATTTTCGATTAAATCTCTCATATGCGATTCAACACATACGTTTGATAATACCCCAGCCAAAATTACTTGTTCTTTTCTGCGTTGCCTTAGTTGATAGACCAGATCATTTGTCTGAGGACTGGCCACCTTGTGCGGTGTTGCAATGACGGATGTTTTATCCCAGATATACGGAGCTAAAGTTGGAACATAATCGGCTTCCGGAGTTGGAGGACTATATTGATTTAATTTCTGATAAACACGCAAACTAATCAACATCTCTTGTTCGTTCCCTGTAAACTGCCAATCATAGTCATGTGGATATAAAAAGTGCGGGGAAACAAAGAGCTGATAACCTTTACTACGGGCAGTGCTTAATAGTAGTTCCAAGTTGGCTAAAGTATTATTCTGTTTAATGTTAGCCTTTGTCAAATGATATCCTCTTCCGCCTGGAGACAAAAAGTCATTTTGAGGGTCAGTAATAACTATTGCAGTATTCGCGGGATTTGGTTTAAGCATAGAATTTTTCCCACCTTTTTTATGTTTTCACTTATCGATTATATGAACTACATTGATTAAAAATTCCTTAGGAAAATGAAATTTTGAAGTTAATGAGTGACAATAAAGTACGGATAAACAAATACAACTATTGCATAGAAACCCCATTTCTTTTTTTGTATGATTTCCTTCCAATAAACATAAAAAAGAGCTGTATTTCACCTCACTTGTTCAACCTGCCCCGTAAGCACTATAAGAAAAAGACCGCCGAAAATGGCAGCCAGATATTCAACTCTTGCACCTGTTAGTTGATTAAGAATTTTTTAAGATACTTTTGTCTTAAACTACTTTATTCGTAATCAGACGACTTTGTTAAATTTAAATAAGAAAAAAGGAAACTCGAAGTATAATGGAATTTCCTCTTTTCTTTTATTCTACAAGCTTCTGTTAGTTTAAATTGAAATTGCTTTTTAATTGTTTCTTAGCTTCTTTCACGATAGTTGTAATTAAATTGCCCTTGGTTATATTTGTAATGTTATCACCATATCGAAAGTCATCAATTTTTTCACTAATATCATACCATACTGATAATTCTTCATTTGTGAAATGTTCACGGATTACGTTGTATATCTCATAAGCAATTTCAAGAACATCATCTTCATCATTTAATATTTTTCTTAATAATTCATAAATATAATATTTTGCACATTCTTCGTGTAAAGGTTCCTGCAAACTTAATTCTCTTATAGCTCTTGAAAAATAATCTTCAACTTCAAAAATATTTAGTGGTTCATTAAAAGAAGATAGAATACTTAATGACTGTGTTGAAAAATCATTCTCCAGCATATGTATGGCCCAATTAACATAGTCGATAGATTTTACACTACCTTCAAATTTCTTATAATATAATATTTTAGTGCCCATTTAAAACCTCTATTCTCTTAGTGAATAAAGAAAAATCTGCCTTAAAGACAGCTCCGATCTTAAGTTAACGCACCCGTTAAAGAATCGCGCCCTTTAATTGAATAGAGACTTACTACTAATGCCAATTTTGCTGGATTTGGTACACTAAAAGGAATTCACACGAATATGTGTTTGTATCTATAAATATTACCTTGTAACGGACGAAATGCCATCAGTACTATTAAAAAGATATCTAGACCCTAATATAGGGGTTCAGCCGAGGTACGTGTAAAAACAGGTCACATACTGGTTATTATTTCCACAATTAGTTTTTTAGGTGAGAATCCCCTCCATCAAAAAAGCTAATTTCCTGTACGTTAAGGAAATTGGCTCTTTTATTTTATACATTAATTAGTTTGTTTTTTTGAACACGGAATGACTCCTAAAAATAATGGTGTAGAAGCTAAGATATTTCTTTTTCATCATATACTCTCCTTTATTCAGATAATATGAATTAATTTTTTTGATACTCTAGAATATCACCTGGTTGACACTCTAAAACTTCGCAGATCTTTTCTAATGTTGAAAATTTAATAGCTTTTGCTTTTCCATTTTTTAATATTGATACATTTGCCATCGTAATCCCAACCCTCTCCGAAAGCTCCGTTACGCTCATTTTTCGTTTTGCTAACATCACATCAATATTAATAATAATTGCCATATCCTCCACCTCAGACCGTTAAATCATTTTCTGATTTTATATTAATAGCTTCTTGTAAAAGTCTTTGGAGAACAGCAGCAAAAACGGCGATCACCATTGAGGCGAAAATAATGACCAATCCGATTGGTATGAAACTTGGAGGGTCAACTCTTTCCGCCATGAGATAGTAGAGTGGCATACCTAGCAAGTACAAGGTACTGATTGTGATGGCACAGTACTTTATATTCTTTAAAGCCTTTACCGATAATTCCGAGAACGCTTGGTTCTTATCAATATAGCTTAAAAGTTTAAAAGCTTGATACAGAGCAAAGTAAAAAGGTATCGCTGCCGCATACATATCGATTAAAACGAGAGATTTCATATAAGCAATATCTGGATACAATTCTCCAGCAAAATTCCCGATCTTAGGCACAAAAAATATGCACAATGCAAGAACTGGGATTCCTATAAAAATAACAGCTAGCTTTAAAAAGAGTGTCGTAACTTGTTTCATAAAAAGCACCTCACTTGTGTATCTTTAACTTAAGTTTAATGCAATGTTTATCGTTTTACAATAAATAATTATTTTTTTACATAATATTATTATCATTTATATATATCCCTTTATATCTTTAGACATAAAAAAAGCACTTCCTATAACTAAAAATGCTCCCTAACTTTAACTAGTCTTTTTCCACTATCCTGATCCATTAGTACATTTAACAATCTCACATCAATATAAATAGCTAATTTTGTTAAGAACCCCCATACTCCATTAAATGGCCAAATTGTTGAAAAAAGATCAAACAGCACTCTTCAACTATCCTGCCCCGATAGTT
>NZ_JBFUIB010000368.1:0-3803 GCF_056402095.1 Peribacillus sp. P4_C12 | reverse complement strand
GGAGTAACATCAGGAAAATACAGATTTACAACGGTAAAGAAATCCAAATATAAAAAGCCTAATTTCTCGCTTTTAACASCGAGAAATTAGGCTTTAGTTACTTCATTAAAGCGCCCGATTACGGAATATCTTTTAGTTGTCTTATTGAAGATAAGCATCTGTTAGTTGAAGTAATTTACATAAATTCTTCGTTAGTGAAATAAAAAAAGCCCTCCAATTGGCAGTTAGAACTCTACTCATGCACCTTAGAGAATTACAACTCCTGCGTTATTCCAATAATTTAAGATTCCAGTTTTTTTCTCGGACGGATGGGATTGTTTGATTAGGTAATATTCCAACCACCTGATTTTGGTTTTGATTTCGTTTTCATATTCATCACCTGCACAATTTTGTGTTTTAGCGCCAGCGCTCTAATTTTTTTAAGAATTTTTTTGTATACATTTTATTGAGAAAAAATTTTTCAACCCGATTCATATCTGATTCCTGAAACCTTTTTAAACTGAATGCATAAAATTCATCGAATGTTACATCAGGCTGTATCCATTTACCATTTTCGTAACAATAGTGACAGTATTTTTCTGACGGTGTCCCATCCTTTTCAGTTCCAAAGTCACTTGACACTTTCATGGGCATTCCACAGCTTTGACACATGTTTGGTTTTGCCATTTTTATTCCTCCGATTTTGTTAAGCTTTGAATTTGTCATCATTCACATTTACGAGTTTAAACTGATTCGCCGATGCACATCCATCATATTTATTTCATCTATGAAATCGAGTAAATGGCCCTTATTAGGGATTCCATTTATACGTAATTCATCTAATTATATAGATGATTCATATCAGTTGCAATGGTTGCCAATTGTGTACTCATTCTTGCGACCGCTTCATCGGCACTGAATCAGAAGTGCTAAATAAGTGCCTTTCTATCAGCCCTAAGTTAAAACAGGCTAACGATATATATCAAGACCTTTTATTACACATTTGAACACAAGGACGGAAATTAGAGAGTTTTCAAATGTGTTTAGGAACAGTAGAGTAAAGTAAAGTAAACGCTCCACTTGCCTGTACTGTTGTCAAAAATCAATCAACAAAGTTTCTTGTTCTTCTCGGGAATAGCCCATATCGTTGATACCTTCCTTTCCCTCGATCTGCGATATCGTTCGTCTGTGTCCCGCATTATTTTTATCAAAACTGTATATCAACTAACTATTAATCAAAGACTATATAGCACCAAGTAACGTGGCGGTGCTATATTATGGATATAAGTTGGATATGGAAAACGATGTTAATTGTCATCTTTGGAATATTATTAATACGCATTTCAGGTAGAAGGTCTGTCTCCAAAATGACTACTGAAACAACTGTTATCATGATTTTTATAGGGACCCTTTTAATACACCCTGTTATTGGCGAAAATCTTTGGGTTACTTTTGCGATTGCAACCATTCTCATTGGAACTTTACTACTAATTGAATACATCCAAATGAAATGGGATGTTGCCGAAATTTTTTTAACTGGCAAGTCAAAGATTGTTATCGAGAATGGCTCAATAAATGAAAAAAATTTAATAAAACTTCGACTTTCTGTTGATGCACTTGAAATGCTCCTACGACAAAATGGGATAGAAAATATAAAAGATGTACAATGGGCCACTATCGAACCCAGTGGACAATTAGGATATTTACTTACTAATAATAAGAAATTCGCAACCAAAGAAGATATAGAAAAAATTCAGCATGCACTTACACAACTCTCCACCAAATTAAATATTAATTCGAAAATGCAATCAGAAAATAAACCTGATGAAACAAGATTAAATCTTTTTTCCAAAATTAAAGAAGGGGACTCATCTTATCCCAAACGTCTTAAATAATCTGCCTTTTCCCATCTGCCTTAAAATTAGTAAAATTGGATTAGTCAGGCCCTACTATGTTGTAATGACAGGCACTTAAAGTCTGATTACCACTAACAAGAGAGAGGAAAGAAGCCTATCAAGTGAAAAATTGTTTTACAGTTCGTTGAGGATTATCAGATTAAAAAACGGTGTAATAAGTAATATTTCAAACTGGGAATGTTGGAATATGAACATTTTATACAGCCTTTCCATCAAAACAGATAATATTTTTATCTTTCAATCTTTGACACATATATTAAAATGAGCAGAACACCTATTTCTCCCTCTTTTACCTTGAATCTCCTCTGTTCGAATAAAAGATTATGAAGCACTTCAGATTGAGGATTTTGCTGTTTAAAAGGAGAAATAACATCATTAATAGCTTGCTCAGCTTCATACTTCCTTTGACGACGAATGATAACCGGTTGAATTTTTTTTGCCATCAATAACAGTCCTCCTCTACTCTTCCAAATAACCCGACATAACAAAAATGTTTCTGAATGCACGAGTCAACCTATCCTTTTTTCTCTTTACCAGAGACTTCTTCAACCGACGTTTTCCTTTACGAGTCATGTATTTTCCTCGCTTTGGCTTTTGCTTTTTAAGTATCAAATATGCTTTCTTATTCGGATAAGGAAAGTTCATATAATTGTCGACCCTCAGGAGTTTTGAAATAATTCATTTTCAAAAGTTCAGATTTAAAATAACCCCTTTGCAACTCTATCGATTTATTTAATTGATTAGTAGATACAGAACTGATCATATAAAACCTCTTTTCAACAACTCACGAGTCATATAGTAAAATGATGGTAAATGTAATTGCCGGTTGCACCAGGAGCTAAGAAAACAGTTGAGAAATTATATCGAACTTCAAATGTTTTCAAGCTTCCTAGCAGCGACTTCGGCTTATATTTGCTCCGGTACAATCCGTTTAAAATTTTCGAGTATCCTTCCAGGTCCTCACAAATTAGGACAAAAGGATTTTTTGAAACCCGAAAACAAATAAAAGAGACCACTTGCTGTGGTCTACTATATTGCATCCTCCAATTAATTTAAGGGCGACACACATTATTCAAATTCAAAATTCTTTTCGAAGCTCGATTATATATGAACTGTCTACCCCTAATAGTTCCGCTAATTCGTTTTCTGTCGCTTTTGGGTGCTCTTTCAGCAATTGTTTAAGCTTTTTCTTTTTAGATTTCCGCTCTGTTTTTGCTTTCTGCAACGATTTTTCTTCTTTAGCTTGTGGTTCACTTTGATGGTTGGTTGATTGAGATACTAGCCACGAATCAACTTTTTCTTTGTACTCAGTCAATGTTTGATTATTTTTATTGGTTGCTTTCATTTTGCCTTTTTGCTTATGAAGTTCTGCATTTTTTTTTGTGCTGTTTTCAAGTCTTGCAGCTAATACCTCTTTTAAATCTTTTAGCTGCACTTCTCGTTCAACTATTTGCCCGCTTAACGAATCAATTTTTTCTTTGTACTCACCAATCAATGCTTGATTATTTTCATTGGTTACTTTCATTGCGTCTACTTGCCCGCTTAACGAATCAATTTTTTCTTTGTATTCACCAATCAATGATTGATTATTTTCATTGGTTACTTTCATTGCGTCTACTTGCTTATGAAGTTCTACATTTTCTTTTGTGCTGTTTTCAAGTCTTGCAGCTAATGCCTCTTTTAAATCTTTTAGCTGCACTTCTCGTTCAACTACTAGCCCGCTTAACGAATTAATTTTWTCTTTGTACTCTCCAATCAATGATTGATTATTTTTATTGGTTACTTTCATTGCGTCTACTTGCTTATGAAGTTCTGCATTTTCTTTTGTGCTGTTTTCAAGTCTTGCAGCTAATGCCTCTTTTAAATCTTTTAGCTGCACTTCTCGTTCAAATGCTAGCCCGCTTAACG